>PEUO01000170.1:0-13311 GCA_002780715.1 Deltaproteobacteria bacterium CG03_land_8_20_14_0_80_45_14 | reverse complement strand
CTGGTTCAGGGCAGGCCCCGAACCGTGCTGGTTCAGGGCAGGCCCCGAACCGTGCTGGTTCAGGGCAGGGAGGGGATGGTGCAGAGGAGAAGAATTTTTTGAAAGATTCGAGAAGGATCCTTCAGGACTTGAAGAGGGAAGGTTATCCAATCGAAATCCTCTTTTTGGAGTCTTCCGACCCCATCCTGATGAGGCGATTCAGCGAGACCCGTCGTCAGCACCCTTTGGCCGTTGGCGGATCTATCCGAGAAGGGCTTCGTTTAGAGCGAGAACAACTTCAGGGTATCAGGGATATGGCTAATCAGGTAATCGATACGTCCCAATTGAATGTCCACCAACTGAAAGAGAAAATCCAACAGTATGCCCAGGAGGGGGGAAGTTCAAGCCAGATGACGGTCGCCCTCCTTTCCTTTGGATATAGCTTTGGAATTCCTTTTGAAGCGGACCTCTTGATGGATGTTCGTTTTTTACCCAATCCTTATTTTGTTGAGGAGCTGAAACGGTTGAAGGGGGATCATCCAAAGGTATCGGAATATGTCCTCCAGTGGGAGGAGACAAAAGAATTTTTACGACACGTTCAAGAATTGATTCGATTTCTTCTCCCCCTCTATGAAAGGGAGAGAAAGACCCATTTGACCATTGCTGTGGGATGTACCGGTGGGAGACATCGGTCCATCGTCATCGTCAACCAATTGGCAGAGATGCTCCGGGACGAATTGGCGAAGAGGGGAGTGTTTTTGTCCGTGAAGCACCGCGATGCGGAGAAGGGATGATGAGAGAGATGGTGGGGGTTGTTGTGGTGACACATTGCCGCTTGGCTGAGGAGATGATCTGCGCTGCCCAGTTGGTGGTGGGGGAAGAACTAAAACAGTTTCAACCTGTTTCGATCGATCCGAAGGAAGGATCCGAGGAGATCCGGGAGAAGATCATCGCTGCCATCCGAAAAGTGGATGTTGGACAAGGAATACTCATCCTGACGGATATGTATGGGGGGACCCCTTCCAATATCAGTCTTTCCTTCTTAGAGGAGAAGAAGATCGAAGTGATCACAGGCGTCAACCTTCCCATGTTGTTGAAATTAGCAACCTATCAGAACGATATGGATCTTGAAGCCTTGGCCGCTTTCATCACCGATTATGGCCAGAGAAATATCAACCTGGCCAGTGAGGTGCTTAAAAAACGGGTGGATAAAAAGAAGAGTTAAGAGTTGAGAATTTTGAGATTAGATTTTAGAATTAAACCATATCGTTTTGCGCCTGGCCTACGCAGCCAGTGCTGCTTCGGCCTGCACGAAGCGTTTTGGCGAAGGCAGGTCGGCGAAGCAGGCCTATGCTCTATGCCTGCCTACCGGCAGGCAGGCGCTTTGATTTTTTAAGAATCATTGAAAAGGGAGAGTGACTGCAAGCGTCGGGATGGAAGTTCAGACCTTTACGATTCAAAATCGGTTAGGGCTTCATGCGCGGGCAGCGGCCCTCTTGGTTAAAACGGCCAATCAATTTGTTTCAGAGATTATCCTCGAGAAGGATGGCCTGGAGGTCAATGGGAAATCGATCATGGGCATTCTGATGTTAGCCGCTTCGAAGGGCGCGAAGATCACGCTGAAGGCAGAGGGGAAAGACTCGGTTCAGGCGATCAATATCCTGGGTGAATTGATTGAGAATAAATTTGGTGAGGAATAGGAATGGCTGTTCAGCAAGAGATCAATAAGTGTATCCAAGGAATCGGGGCTTCTCCTGGGATCATTATCGGGAAAGCCTATTTGGTTGAACGATTCAAAGTTCGTCTTCCTCAGAAGCGAATCGATCAACCACAGGTCGAGGGAGAAGTTAAGCGGTTCCTCAATGCGATTGAAGAATCACGGGATCAGTTAACGGAGATTAAAGAAAAGATTTTGGATCCAGAAGTGCGTAAACATTCTTTTATCTTGGATGTCCACGTGATGATCCTGAATGATGAGATGCTGGTTCAGGATACGGTGGATACGATCCGGAAGAGAAAAGTGAATGCAGAATGGGCTCTGGATCTCACCTTAGAGAAGCTGGACACGGCTTTTAACGCCATCGAAGACGAATATCTGAGAGAACGGCGCAGCGACCTTCATTATGTGGCGGCGAGGATCTTCCGAAACCTTTTGGGAAAGAAGCATGATGATATCACCAAAATTAAAGGGAAAGTGATTGTCGTCGCCCATGACCTCTCTCCAGCGGATACCCTTCAGGTGAACCTGAACCATGTGGCAGGGTTCATCACGGATATTGGTGGGAAGGTTTCCCATACGGCTATCCTCTCTCGATCTCTGGGCATCCCGGCAGTGGTAGGGCTCGAGGTCGCCACCTCACTCATCAATGGAGGAGACCTCTTAATCATCGATGGAGAGACAGGAGAGATGGTCATCAATCCCACGGAGGAAGTCTCTCAGTCCTTTCTCGAACGGAAACGCCGGACCAGATCGATCGAGCGTGAGATTCTTAAGTATGCCTCTCTGCCAGCAGAGACCCGCGATGGGGTTCGGGTCCGTCTCCAGGCCAATATTGAAATGGTGGAGGAGATCTCCTCTGCCAAGATGCATGGCGCAGAAGGGATTGGACTTTATCGCACTGAAATCCTTTATCTCAATCGGAAAGACCTCCCCACGGAGGAAGAGCATTTTCAAACCTACCGACATCTGGTGGAAAATATTTACCCTGCGACAGCTACCATCCGCACGTTAGACATTGGCGGCGATAAATTTCTTCCCGATTATTCGAAGAACAATGAGTTGAACCCGGCCTTGGGATTGAGGGCCATTCGCTTCAGCCTCAAGGAGACTGAAATCTTTAAAACCCAGCTCAGAGGGATTTTGCGAGCCAGTGTCCATGGAAAACTGAGGATCCTTTTCCCCATGATCTCGGGGATTGAGGAAATCAGACAGGCAAAGGTCATCTTAGAAGAGGTGAAGAAGGGTTTGGCGAGAGCAAAAATTCCCTTTGATGAAAAAATCGAAATTGGGGCCATGATCGAGATCCCTTCTGCCTCGGACATCGCTGATATTTTAGCGAAAGAGGTTGATTTCTTCAGCATCGGAACGAACGACCTGATCCAGTATGCTTTGGCTGTCGATCGGATCAATGAGCACGTGTCCTATCTCTATGAGCCCCTTCATCCAGCCGTTCTGAGAATCATCCGGTGGGTGGTTCAGTCAGGTCATCAAGCCGGGATTCCGGTTGCCATTTGCGGAGAGATGGCGACAGAGCCCACTTATGCCTTGATCCTGTTAGGCTTGGGCTTGGATGAATTTAGTATGAACCCGGTCTCCATACCCAAAGTGAAGAAAGTGCTCCGGATGTCGAGATTTGAGGAAACCCGGTCATTAGTCGAACAATTGTTCCAATTTACAACGGTCTCAGAGATTGAATGCTTTGTACGGAACTGGATGGCCAAACGATTTCCTGAAGATTTTATTAAATGCTATGATAAAAAGTTAAAAGCATAAAACAGTGCGAAAAGGAGGAAATATTCCATGGCAATGACAGACTTTTTATTCACCTCAGAATCGGTCGCCGAAGGTCATCCTGATAAGGTGGCCGATCAGATTTCGGATGCTATCCTGGATGCAATCATTGCTCAGGATCCCAGGGCTCGAGTCGCCTGTGAAACGATGGTGACCACAGGAATGGCGATTATTGCGGGCGAGATTTCCACTTCCTGCTATGTCCATATGCCGTCCATCGTCCGGGAGACAATCAAAGAGATTGGATACCATAACTCGGCAATGGGTTTCGATTGGGAGACCTGTGCGGTGGTCACCTCCATTGATGAGCAGTCCTCCGACATCAAACAAGGGGTGGATGAATCAGAGGATCATGAACAGGGGGCCGGGGATCAAGGGTTGATGTTCGGCTATGCGTGCAATGAGACACCGGAGTTGATGCCCATGCCCATTATCTTTGCCCATCGACTGACTCGACGATTGGCTGAGGTGCGGAAGAAGAAGATCCTCGATTTTCTAAGACCCGATGGAAAATCTCAGGTGACGATCCAATATATCAAGGGGAGGCCCACCCGTGTGGATTCGGTCGTCATTGCGGCTCAGCATTCAGAAAGCGTTCCCTATGAGAGGCTCAAGGAAGGGATTATCGAAGAGGTCATCTTCAAAGTCATTCCTGAGAAGCTTCGCGACAAGAACACCAAATACTATGTCAATACGACAGGGCGTTTTGTGATTGGAGGTCCGAAAGCCGATTGTGGTCTGACGGGAAGAAAAATTATTGTCGACACTTATGGAGGAATAGGCAGTCATGGAGGAGGCTGTTTTTCAGGGAAAGACCCGTCGAAGATGGACCGGAGCGCTTCCTATATGGCGAGACATATCGCTAAGAATGTGGTGGCGGCTGGCCTGGCAGAAAAATGCGAAGTTCAAATGGCCTACACCATTGGAAGAGCACAGCCTGTTTCTGTGATGATCGATACCTCAAGAACCTCAAAGATATCTCCTGACAAGATTGCAAAGATCATTCGTGAGCATTTTGACATGAGGCCAAAGGCGATCATCAAGTATCTCGATCTTCTCAAGCCGATCTATAAAAATACGGCCTGCTATGGCCATTTCGGTCGGAATGAACCTGGGTTTACATGGGAGAGGACCCATCGGGCAGAGGAATTGAGAAAGGCCGCAGGCCTTTAAGAAAAACCAGGATAGGGTGATAGAGAGATGGGGGGATGGGGAGAAAAGTTCCAAATTCAAAATCCCAAATACCAAATAAGCTCCAATCCCCAAAATTCAAATAAACAGGTAAATCCCTCCAACCCCCCTTTACTAAAGGGGGGCGAGGGGGGATTAAGTATTTTCATGGTTCGTGGGTGGCCAATTGGCCAGGACAAATTTATTTGGGATTTGGATATTGGGATTTGGGATTTGAAATTCAAGGGGTGAATATATTACAAGAGGCTTACTATCGTATAGAGTTGATGGAGGAATGATGGACTACGACATTAAGGATATTTCATTAGCCAAAAAGGGGCGACTTCGGATGGAATGGGCAGAGATGGCCATGCCCGTTTCGAAATTGATCCGGAGCCGTTTTGAGAAGGAGAAACCTCTAAAGGGGGTGCGTCTTTCAGCCTGTCTTCATGTCACGACTGAGACGGCTGTGTTGATGAGGACCCTTTTAGCGGGCGGAGCGAAGCTCGCCCTTTGCGCTTCCAACCCCTTGAGCACCCAGGATGATGTGGCGGCTTATCTGGTCAAAGAACTAAATATTCCTGTCTTTGCCATGAAAGGGGAAGACAGTAAAACCTATTACACTCACATCCAGAAGGCATTGACTCACTTTCCCAATCTCACCATGGATGATGGGGCGGATTTGGTCTCCTCCCTTCATTTCATTGCTCTGAAAAAATGGAAGGAACTTTCTCCTTCCGTACGAAGATGGGCAGAGGGTCTCTCTCCGTCAAAAAGGGAGGAAATGATCAAAGGGGTGATCGGCGGGACCGAGGAGACGACGACCGGTGTAATCCGACTGCGTTCCATGGAGACGACAGGGGTTTTACATTTCCCGATCATCGCTGTCAACGACGCAGAGACCAAACACTTTTTTGATAATCGATATGGAACCGGACAGTCGACGATGGACGGGATCATCCGGGCCACCAATCGTTTAATAGCCGGGGCCACCTTTGTCATCTCAGGTTATGGTTGGTGCGGGAAGGGGCTGGCGATGAGGGCAAAAGGGATGGGGGCCAATGTGATCGTCACCGAGGTGAATCCCCTGAGAGCCTTAGAAGCGGTGATGGACGGGTATCGGGTGATGCCCATTGCAGAGGCGGTGGAAGTGGGAGATATTTTTTGCACGGTTTCTGGAAATGTCAACGTGATCCGGAAGGAGCATTTCTTAAAGATGAAAGATGGAGCCATCATCGCCAATTCGGGCCACTTTAATGTGGAGCTTGATTTAGACGGGCTCCGTGAAGTGACTCTCTCCCGACGAAAAATCCGTGATTATGTGGAGGAGTTTCAGCTCAAACAGGGACGAAGGGTCTATCTATTGGGAGAAGGAAGATTGATCAACCTCGCCTCTGCAGAGGGCCATCCCTCCAGTGTCATGGATATGAGTTTTGCCAACCAGGCGCTCGCCACTGAATATTTGGTGAAGCATCATCGAACCCTGGAGAAAAAAGTCTATCCCGTTCCTCTTGAGATTGATCAAGAGATCGCTCGGATCAAACTTCTTTCAATGGGTGTCCAGATTGACCAACTGACCAAAGAGCAGATCCACTATTTGTCTTCCTGGGAACAGGGCACATAGTTCTCCACAAGAGCCCCTCCCGTTAAATTCGATGAAGCGAAGAAAGACACGTCAGATTTCCATCGGCCCTGTCAAGGTGGGAGGGGATGCGCCGATCTCTGTTCAATCGATGACCAAAACCGATACGAGGGATATCCGAAAGACTGTTCATCAAATTCGACGTCTCGAAGAGGCAGGCTGTGAAATCATTCGGGTGGCTGTAGTGGATGAAGAAGCAGCCCGTGCGATCACCGAGATAAAGAAAAAGATTAAAATTCCTCTCATTGCAGATATCCACTTCCACCCTCGATTGGCTCTGATGGCAATGGCCTCAGGCGCGGATGGTCTCCGCATTAATCCTGGAAATATTGGAGGGAGAGATCGTCTGAAGCCGATTGTCATGGAGGCGAGAAATCGTTCCATTCCAATCCGTATTGGGGTCAATGCTGGTTCTTTGGAGAAAGATTTCTTAAAACGATTTGGAGGAGCCACTCCCGAAGCGATGGTTTCAAGCGCTTTGCGGACGATTGAATGGATGGAGGACCTCGGTTTTCATCTGATCAAAGTCTCATTGAAAGCGTCAGATGTCTTGAGGACAGTGGAAGCCTACCGCCTGTTTTCAAAAAAATCGGATTATCCACTTCACCTGGGTGTGACAGAAGCCGGAAAAGGCTCTGGGGCGATTGTTAAATCCTCCATCGGTATGGGACTCCTGCTTAGCGAAGGGATTGGAGATACGCTCCGGGTTTCACTCACCGGAGATCCAATGGATGAGGTTCGCGTTGGCTATGAAATATTGAGAGCCTTGAATATTCGCAAACGAGGCGTTGAAATTATTTCTTGCCCCACCTGTGGTCGTTGCGAGGTCGATCTGACCCGTCTTGTACAAAAGATTGAAAGAGCCGTTAAGAAAATTACCACCCCTCTCACAGTGGCTATTATGGGATGCGTGGTGAATGGACCAGGCGAAGCAAAAGAGGCTGATATCGGGATTGCCGGAGGAAAGGGAGTGGGAGTCCTTTTTAAAAAAGGGAAAGTAGTCAGAAAGCTCCGAGAGAAGGACTTTGTACCCGTGTTGCTCAAAGAAATCTATGAGATGACCCAGGGAAGATAAAATCCAAATTTCAAAATCAAGGGGGCAAATGTTAAAGTTTGTAACTCAACCCTTTAGGGTTGACCATAATCAAGGCTAAAGCCTTGAGTTACAGTATTTAAGCTTTGGATTTTATTTGGCATTTGAACTTTGGTATTTGACATTTAATTTTTTAAGAGTGGAGTTTTTTCCAAACATAATAGATTCGCTGAAGCACGGTGAAGTGGGTGAGGATGGCCAGAATCCAGAGAATGGGCTCCATCCACTGGAATAGGGCTCCTGCAGAGAGAAGGATGATGCGTTCCGCTCTTTCCATGAGCCCGAGGGTACAAGGGATTTGTAACGCTTCTGCCTTGGCTCTAATATAGGGGATGAGAACCGTCCCCATACTGACAAAAGAAGTAAGGATGACGAAATCAGGGTCTTCTTTTCTTAGGTAATAAATAAGGAGAGCAAGAAGAAGAAGGAGATCCGAATATCGATCTAAGATTGAATCCAAGAAGCCCCCCAAGGCTGTCACCTTTCCCAATTTTCTGGCTACTACGCCGTCAAAGAGGTCAAAAAGCCCTGAAAGGATGATTGCCAATCCTGCGAGGAACCAAAAACCCTTAAGAATGAGGAAGGAAGCGACAAGGGTTGCAAAAAAACCCATGAAGGTGAAGAGATTGGGATTGCTATGTTCTACAGAAATTTTTTTAAGAACAGTGTAGAGGTAAGGGTCGAGTCGATGTCCGATTTTGTTGCCAATCATCTTTTAAAACCACCCCCCCCTCCTATCCTCCCCCCCACAAGCCCTGAACCGTGCTGGTACAGGGCAAGTGGGGGAAGAATAAGGTGGGGGAAAAGATTTTTGAAAGAGAACATAACATTTTTGAGAGAAAAGTCAATGAAATTGAATTGAATAATCCCTCTCTTTTCCCCCTTTAGTCTCCGACCCAGAGCGGTCTCTGACCCGGAGGGTAAAGGGGGATGAAGGGGGATTAGCCGGAGGTCCGTATGACATCTCAAGTTGTTTCGAACACCGATTTTAAGAATTTGAAACTCAAGGGAAGGGGGAAGGTGAGGGACATTTACGATCTGGGCGATCAGCTTCTCATCGTCGCTACCGATCGAATGTCCGCCTTTGATGTGGTCATGCCCAATCCGATTCCGGATAAAGGAAGGATACTGACCCAGCTTTCTAAATTCTGGTTCGATTTGACAAAAGACATTGTTCCCAATCATGTCCTTTCAACCAAGGTGGAGGATTATCCGAAAGATTGTCAGCCTTATCAGGAGATGCTGAGGGATCGCTCCATGCTGGTGACGAAGACAGAGGTCCTTCCCGTTGAGTGCGTGGTCAGGGGTTACCTCTCCGGTTCAGGCTGGGAGGAATATCGAAAAACAGGAGAGGTCTGCGGCATTCGGCTTCCAGAGGGCCTTGTGGAATCGTCGAAGTTAGACGAGCCTATTCTCACCCCTGCCACCAAAGCAGAGATGGGTCTCCATGATGAAAACATTTCCTTCGAAAAAATGGAAAAAATTGTGGGGAAAGAATTGGGGCAGAGACTGAAAACCCTTTCGATAGCCATTTATGAAAAGGCAGGGGGCATAGCAGAGAAGAAAGGAATTATCATCGCAGACACTAAAATGGAGTTTGGGATAAAAGACGGAAAACTTATTTTAATCGATGAACTTCTCACTCCAGATTCCTCCCGGTTCTGGCCAAAAGATGAGTATCAACCGGGTGGGCCCCAGAAGAGTTTTGATAAACAGTTCCTAAGAGATTACCTTCTTTCCATCCGTTGGGATAAAAGTCCTCCTGCGCCTCAATTACCAGAAGAAATTGTAAGAAAGACAAGAGAAAAATACCTTGAGGCCTACGAAAAGCTGGTGGGAAGACCATTATAATCCCTCCTATTCTCTCCTGCCTACCGGCAGGCAGGCTTTAGTAAAGGGAAATAAAGGGAATGCCATCGCATTTGAATAAGGATAGATGCTGAACCAAGTTCAGCATGACAAAAAGAACCTAGATGTCATTCCGAACTCGTTTCGGAATCCCAATGTAAAGTTAACAATTGGGCTTGTATAAATTATGATTTCTAAAGAACTACTTCACGATAAATTCCGTGGCGCCATCCTTGGTTGTTTTCTTGGGGATGCCTTTGGATCAGGCTTCGAGGGAATGAATCCGGAAAAGGCCAGGTTCCATATGGACAATCTTGATTCACCTTCGGTTCATCACTTCGTGTCAAAAAAATTTCCGAGGAGTTACACCGATGATACAGACATGACCTTGGCTGTGGTTGAATCCATTATTCAATCTAGTGGGGTGAGCCCAGAAAATATTGCAAAGCAGTTCAGTCTCTATTGTGATCTCACCCGTGGGTATGCTATCGGAGCGATTAAATCTGTCCTGGCGCTCAGGGCCGGGATGAAATGGTATGAGGTGGCGCGGATTGTTTTTGAAAATGGTTCATTCGGGAATGGAGCTGCCATGCGAGTCTCTCCTGTTGGACTCTTTTATCATCATGATCTGGATAGCCTTCAAGAGGCGGCTATTCAACAGGCCAACATCACCCATGTCCATCCCCTGGGCCAATGGGGAGCTGTGATGCAGGCTTGCTCTGTAGCCTTGGCCGTAAACCAGAACCCGAAGGAGTCTTTTAAAAAAGAGGAGGCAATCATCCACTTGAGAGAAGTCCTTTGGTGTGGACCGATCGAATACATAAAGGCCTTAAATAAGATTGAGGAGATGTTGGCTCAGGGGAAAAAACTCCAAGCCCGAGAGGTTGTTCAATCCCTCGGGAATGGAGTAGAGGCCCATTTCTCTGTTCCCACCGCCTGCTACATCGCAATGAATTATAGTCCAGATTTTTGTGATGCCATTCGGGCGGCCATTTCTCTCGGAGGCGATACCGATACAATTGCGGGCATGGTTGGAGCAATTGTTGGCGCTCATGTGGGAGAAAAGGGACTTCCCGTAGAATGGATAGAACAGTTAGAAGACGGCCCCCGAGGTCTCTCTTTTGCCAGAGATCTGGCGGATAGACTATTTGAAACCTGGTGGAAAATTCATCAAACTTCTTAATGTGGAACGATATCGCCGGCTTCGATAACCTCAACAGAAATACCATTGAGCACATGGGGGATAGCGCGCCCTACGCTGGAAAGGTCACATTCTGCGTAAGCCTGTATTAAAATAGCCTGATAGGACGGCGATAGGTGCCCCCAATTCTTTTCCTTAAGTTTACCCAAATCTGTAATTCAATCCTTTAGGGCTGATTCTTCAAGGCTAAACCCATGGGTTACTTAATCTCTAAGGCGTTTAGCATTCGTAACTGAGGGATCAGTTCGGAACAAGAAAATAGTTGACCAATGCGCAATCATTTATTATAATTAAAATGACATCATATTGTGCATTCGGAGGACTGCTATGAAGACCATCACCATTCGCGGTATTGACCCTGGGATGGACCGGGTGATCAAGTCCCGGGCCAAGCAGAACAGCCTGAGCGTAAATCAGTGGGTCCTACAGGCGCTGAAAAAAATGACCGGTATGGGGAAAGAGCCGGTATTTAAAAAGCACCACGATCTGGATACCCTGGCTGGCGGCTGGATCAAGGAGGAAGCGAAAGCTTTCCAGAAAAACACTCAAATCTTCGAGAGGATCGATGAGGATGTTTGGAAATGAGACGGATTGCAATTGATACGAATGTTTACACCTCTTTCAAACTCAATGACCAGAGTGTTGTTGAAGCGCTTAGAGATTGCGACCTCATCGGCGTCGATATAACGGTCATCGCCGAGCTCTTTTCCGGGTTTTCCCTCGGCGGTAAGGAAAAGAAAAACCGGCAGGAATTGGAAGCATTCCTAAACTCTCCCCGCGTCGAAGTCCTCCAGCATGATCTCGAAACGGCAGATTATTATGCTTTGATTTACAAAAGATTAAAGGCCAAAGGTCGGCCCATTCCCACAAACGACATCTGGATAGCCGCCAATGCCATGAGGCATGGTTTGGCACTCTATTCCTTTGACAACCACTTTGAAGAGATCGAAGGGCTGTTGCTGTTGTCCACAATAAGAAATGGCGCCTAATTGTAGGTTATCAGAGTGACCAGAGTTTGTTCTCACACTCTCCTTGGATCATAGATACAGAACATTTTTGGGGTTCCCTGAATGCTGATCATCTAAAGGCGGGTTCAGGGCCTTGAGGCAAAAAAATAACGTATTTCCGATGCCTGACCTCATTACGCCGGTTTTATGGGCAAGAGCGGAGGGAGCCGAAAGGCTTTCTCTTGCTTGTATTGTAGTGAAGTAGCGAGTTTGATTGACACAGAGTGGGGATTAAAAGAATGTTTCCATCACAATACACCCATTTGACTTCCCCATTTCTTATTTTCCGCAATGAGGGAACCAAATGTTCTTTGTCAATGACCCATCATGCTTTCACTGGATTGAGTTTTTAAAAGCTATTCTTTCTGGTTTGAAACTCAATAATCAAGTCTGACCCCACCTTTCTTCCCGCGGGTTCACGATTCGAAGATTTTCTACTTCGGCAGCCTTAAGTAAATTCAAATCGGAGGCAACAAAAGTCACATCTTCTCCAGAATTTTGTTTCAGCCATAGCGCTGAAGACAGATGCAAAGTATCGGCGCCTTTGAGAGGGTATTTTTCAGCAAGGTTCTTAATCCTTGGTAAAAGTTCGTCATGAAATTCGATGATAAAGAAATGGTACCGGTCATTCTCAAACCTATTGATAGCGGCATATAGTGTTTTCTTCTTTATTTCTCCCGTCCTATGCTTTCTCATGAAAGCTGAAAAGATCTCAGGATAGGTCAATTTCGAGGTAGCTACCATCCTTTCACTGTTCAGGATGCCTGTAACAATATCAGATCCAACTTCTTTCAAATATCTTTTAACGAGGGCACTACTGTCAAAATAGATCATCTTCTTTCCTCTATGATTATTTCCGATACTGGTTTCCCGGGGACCTTAATGCTTCTGAATCGGCCCAATTTCCCTTGTCTTACCGGGAGCCTCACCATCCCCCTTTTTGCCAGGGAAGCAAGCCGTTCTTCGACTTGTGCATCGTCTTCAATCCGGTCAATGCTGTGTAGGACTGCCACAGGGACACCCCTGTCTGTCACAATGACCCTGTCCCCTTTTTTGGTAAGTCTGAGATAATGCGTAAGCCTGTTTTTTAAGTCTTTTATGCCTGCCATTTGCATATCTTTCACCTCCAAGTAGCTATTGTAGCTACTTCTTCCTAAAAAGTCAACCCCAACCATTGGAGAATCCTTGGGGAGATTAACCACCCCAGGGCATTTTGGAATAGGTCTCCGAGAATTTATCGCGATATTCCCGGAAAAACCGTTCATGCTCTTTTTCCCAGGCGGAGAGCATTTGAAGCGCTTCCTTAGCTTTCCCTTCCGTTTGTTTAGACATCTTCTCATAAAATTCGCTCAGATCCTTTTCGATCAACCAGGCGGTATTGAAAATCGTCACTTCCGGCACCATCGAACCCTCCAAACATTGTTGAAGGAACTCTGATTTGGCTCGTTCATCAAAATAATTGGTGGGCTCAATGGCCAAGTCTTTCCCAACGGAGAGTTCGATCGGATTTCCCTGTTTCAGACCCTCCAGGATATTTTTGATAAAAAGGATGTGATGCTCTTCTTCTTGGATCAACCGCTTGAAGGCGCTAATCGCTGCTCCCACCCCCATTCTGTGGAGGGAGTCTTGGAAGAAAGATTTTCCTGTTTCTTCCTGCTGGCGGGCATACTCAAAAATTTTAATTAAATTCTCATTGGCTGACATTATTTTATCCTACTTTTTCCAGTTTACTGATTAGGCGGTCAAAAATCAATCTTTTATAAAATTTTTCTTTTCTCTGAAAGAGGAGGGAGAAAAGGGATATGTTGACAGAAAGGAACGATACGGGGTATGATTTTTTTTAGGAGAAGAATATGGAAG
>PEUO01000135.1 GCA_002780715.1 Deltaproteobacteria bacterium CG03_land_8_20_14_0_80_45_14 | reverse complement strand
CCAAGGCCTCTATCGTTTATATCCTATCGGATGAAGAAGACCGGGTAGAGGGCCTTCTCAAAGAGCTCGCCTTTACCTTTCAACCTAAGCCCAAATTCTTCATCTGGAATCCTTTTCAAGGATTGACCGGAGAGAATGAAAAGATCGATGATTCGAAGAATCCTATTGAGGCTCTGGACAAAGTAATCCAGCGGGCAGAACAAGCTCTTTATCTCTTTGAGGGACTTCACTCTTTTTTAAAAACAGACCATTTCCTTCCAAGAAAATTGAAGGATCTCCATCGCTCTCTCCGAAATCGATATGCTACCCTTTTTATTGTTGCTCCTGTTCTGGTCGTTCCAGAAGAGCTTAAGCGAGACATGGTAGTCTATGAACTTCCCATGCCGGATGCGATGGAAGTGGAACGAACCCTGATGGGAATCATCTCCGCAAGTCCCCAGTCTTCTAAATTAACGGAATCCCTGACACCAGAATTGAAGGATCGATTAGTGAAGTCAGCTCTTGGCCTTTCTCTCGACCAAGTGGCTCGTGCTTTTCGGAGCGCCCTGATTGGAAGGACGACGGTCGATTCCTCTCTGATCGATGCGGTGATTGAGGAAAAAGGACAGTTGATTAGAAAATCTGGGATCCTCAATTTGGTGATCAATCGGCCTGCCTTGGAGGACATCGGTGGGCTGGAAAACCTCAAAGATTGGCTGAGAAAAAGGTCCGAAGTTCTGAGCAGTGAAGGAAAGTCCTTCGGTCTCCAACTCCCTAAGGGGGTTCTGATCACCGGTCTTTCAGGATGCGGTAAAAGTCTCTGCGCCAAGGTATTTGCCTCTTTCTGGCAAGTCCCTCTGCTCCACCTTGACATGGCCAGGCTCTACGATGGAACGATTGGAGAACCTGAAGAGGCCTTACAGGTTTCCCTTCGAACGGCAGAATCTGTGGCGCCTTGTGTGCTCTGGATTGACGAAATTGAAGCAGGCATCAGCATTCAAAGCCAAAAAGCTGGAGGCGGGACTCAATCCCGGGTTTTTGCCTCCTTTCTCACCTGGATGCAGGAGAAAAGCGCTTTCGTCTTTATTGCCGCGACAGCCAATGTCATCGAACTCCTTCCGCCGGAGGTCTTGAGAAAGGGTCGTTTTGACCAAATCTTTTTTGTAACCCTTCCCAATCCTCAAGAAAGAAAGTCCATTTTCTCCATCCACCTGAAGAAGAACGGCGCAGATTTATCCCAGATCAATTTAGATATGTTGGTGAAGGTGACCGAGGGGTTTAACGGCGCGGAGATTGAGCAGGCGGTCAATGGAGCAATGATTGAAGCCTTTAATTCAGGCCGACCGATTAACGAACAGGACCTCATCATCTCGGCGGGAAATATCGTCCCCCTTTCCACTACCATGAGGGAAGAAATTGGAAGGATGGAACGTTGGGCCTATAATCGAGCCATTCCAGCCTCCAAGTAAACCCCGTTAGAGAAAGTCTCTACAGGGCAAGCGGGGCATTCTTTCTAACGGGGTAAAAATCAGTAATCTTCCTTGTCCTCGTCGTCGTAGTCCTCTTCTTCGAATTCATCTTCTTCTAAATCTTCTTTTTTTTCTTCTTCTTCCTCCTCCTCCTCCTCTTCCTCCTCCTCTTCCTCTTTTTCCTCTTTTCTCTTTCGCTTTATTTTTAAATTGATCTTTTCTAAGCTGTCGTCTCCAAGGTCATCGATCACCTCATTAAAAAACATGGCCAAGGAGATGATATACTCCTCGGGTAATTCCCGGAACCATTCTATTACTTTCTCGGCGATTTCCATCTTCTCGCTGGTGGAGGAGCTCTCTATAAGATCGATGGCCTTACGATAATGTTTATTGAACGCCCGGATCATAAAACGATTCTCGCCTCCTATTAAATTTTAAATTTATTTTTTAATATTATACTTTCCTTCTTCCTTGTGGACAATAAAAAAATTTGGGAAATACAAAAGCTACGAAGACCGGATAAACCCCGTTAGAAAAGGCAGGGCTTTGACCCTACCCTCATAAATGCTGGGGCCTTCTAACGGGGTTTACTGAAATCGGGTGATTTTGGCTCCGATGAAGGGCATTTTGGAGAGATAGTCCTTTAATAAAACCTCCTTCACCACCCCGCCTTTCCCTTTTATACCACTGGCATGAATGAGATACACCTTTTCAGCTCTTGGATCGTTTGTTCTTTTTTCAACCTTTATGATTCCGATGTGTCCGATGATCTCCTCGACTTTTCTCTCTTCAGGCTTTTTAACGAAAAAAATGATGTCTCCACTTTTTAACCTTTTCATACCATTCAACAGTTCATTGGAGGGAAGGATCTCTACAAAATCCTTTCCCCTCGAACCTTTTATTGTTGTAATTTTCCCAACTTTAGAGGTCACCTCCCTACCCCACTTTCCGCTCTCAATCATATCTTCCCCATATTCAAAACGGTCATCATAATTCATGACCTGACTTTCTTTGAGAACACCCTTTGAATGGAATCTTTTATCCAAGGCTATTTGAATGGCCTCCTCAGGGGTATGGCTCAAAGCAAGCTCTACTGCCCTGAAGGTCAAATACATACAATCCACCCTCTCATCTGCCACAATAGTTGCCTTTGAAACGTATTCCCCTAATGGGTCCTTATCATAAGGAACCCCTATAAATTTCTCCGCCCAGAAAGCAATCTTCTCACCCACAGGTTTTTCGATTAAAAGCTTCTGGAATCTTTGGATCTCTTCATGAGTGAGAGCAAAACAGGGATAGAGGAATAGAAAAAATATCAGAAGGATGAGGAGGATCTTGAATAATTTCAATTTGGAATTTTTAACTGCCTAAGATGATTGAGGCTTAGATTGAAAAATAAAATAACCAAAATAATGTGAAAAGTCAAAAATAAACATAAATTTGTTTTGCGGTATCATGCCGTCCCCAAATCCTCGTTGACTATTTCATTTTGCTTTCATAAAATGCTTTCAAAACAAAGACCTGGCAAGAGCACGCTCAACATTCGGAAACTTATATTGGGAGAGTGTTGAAGAGGTGAAATATTGCTAATAACAAGGCAATTTTTATAGGAGAAAGTGATGAACATGATTGAAGAGATAAAGGAAACTCTGAGGATGGAAATCAGACCGAACTCCCAAGGATTGGAGTATCTCGAAGCAGTCATTAACAAGGAGGACCTTGAATTGGTCAATTCTTTATTGAAAAAACATTTAGGCCCAGCAGCTAAGGAATCTGGAAAAGAAGCAAATCTGCCGAAAGAAATTCAGAAAACAGTTGATTCTTTAGGTGGTTTGCGAAATGAGCAATCCTTTTTTTATAGGCGAGATGGTAATAAAATCATATACGCTGCTATCTGGCCCTGGGAGTCCAATCCTAGTAAGATAACTTTAAAGTCTGGTGTAAGTCATTTGGCCTTAAAGGATTGATGATTTCTTTGGGAGTAGTTCTATCTTAAACAAGTAATCAAAGAAGGTTCCCATGGCAATCGGCCTTGCTCCAAAACAAATCTTTTCCTTTGAAGAACTCCTCATGTCCCAGGTAGTCCAACAGGAAGCCCTAACCAGGTTGCCTGTAAAAGTGACCCAACAAAAGTATTTAGGAGTATGTTAATGATTGAAAATATTTTAGCAAATCTATACAGAATTGAAATTCCTCTTCCCAAAAGTCCACTGAAAGCCCTCAATTCCAATGTAATTAAAAACTCGGAGCGAAATTTGGTTATTGATACGGGGTGGAATCAAGAAGAGTGTATGAACGCGATGCAGAGCGGTTTGAAACAACTTGGAGTTGAAATCAGGAAAACGGACTTTTTTATTACCCATTTACATTTAGATCATCCAATTTAGTTGTTTGACAACCGATACGGGATCCTTGCGAAGGTTCCTTCAAATATACCAAAAACCGAAAATTATAGCAATTCACAAGATCTTTTGGGGGGCTCTTTATTCCCTGAAAATTATTACCCTTTTCCTGCATTGAGAGTAGTCTCTTGAGATGAAGAAATCACCAGAATGGTTCGTTATGCCTTGCTGATGGGTATTCAGGACTCGTGCAGTACCTTAGAGGTTTTCAATTGGAATTTCCAGCCTGTGCTTCCCATTAATTGCTCTTTTCTCTTTTTAAGGAGATGCCTTTTCAGCTCCTCCCCTCCCACATCCTCAACCAGGTCCATTACAAACTCCAAGGCTTTCCTCACTTTCTTATATTCTCCTTCTAACGCCTCCACTTTTTCCGTGAACTGCCGGTCTTCTCTTTGGAACTTGGTCACCTGATCAGTGTCTCCCTTTTCTGCAATTTTGTCGAAGATTATTCCCTTACGCTCAATGTATCGGTCTGGCATGTTGCTTTTATAAGACCACCCGTTCCTGAAACAAGTTCAGGACAAGACTTGGTGCAGAATTGGTAACGATTCATCTTCGGAGCCCAATAGGTGGCAGAACTGTGCCTCATCGTATGAAGCGTTATGCGCTTTTTTAGGACTTTTTCTGCCAGGCTGGATATCTTGCTGTTGAGCTTGCCGATTGGCAAGACTTATTTGGCGTTCATATTTTATGAACATATAAAAATACTGAACAATATCCGGATCTTTAATGAGAGTTGGCTCCATTTCTATGAGTTTAATATATTGAAATCAGTGAGAAATTTTAATAACCGGCTAACGACATACAGAGTATGAGGTGAACCTGCAATAGCCTTAGGAATTTCTTGACATTTGTTCAGTTTTTTGCTATGTTCATAATCAGTGAACAATAACATATAGTGAACTTACATGGTTATCACTATGGAAAAAATGAAAGAAAATGAGTTCTTGCAACTTGTCCTGGGGGCACTTAGAAAGAATCTTACCGGGCAGGCAGAAATTAAGGCGGTAAAGCCAGTTCGCGATCCCAGGTTGCGTGCAGATTACCTTTTGCGGATAGCAATACAGGGTAAAGAAATCAGGTATTATGCTGAGATCAAGGCTAATGTGACGAAGGCTGACAAGTTGTTGGCGATGATGCGTAAAGGTGAGTTCGACTACCCGCTTTTGCTGGTCACCAAATACATAAACACGCAACTGGCGGACGAATTGAAACAGAATGGGACAGAATTCATAGATACGGCTGGAAATGCGTTTATCAATCAGCCTCCTCTATACATTTTTGTGAAAGGGAACAAGCCTGATATTGTCAAAACCCCTCCCCCTAAACGAACCTTCAAGCCTGCGGGGCTTAGAGTAATTTATGCCTTCCTGTGTAACCCTGGCTTGGAGAATAAAACATACAGAGAGATTGCTGCCGAAGCTGACGTAGCCCTCGGGACTGTTGACTGGATAATGAAAGAATTAAAAGGGTTAGGTTTTTTATTGGACATGGGGAAACGAGGCCAGAGACTGATCCAAAGGGAAAACTTACTACAGCGATGGGTAACAGCCTATCCGGAACAATTAAGGCCAAAACTCACATTAGGACGATTTAGAGGTGAATACGACTGGTGGCGACAAAAAACGCTTGATCCTTTAAAAGCACAGTGGGGAGGAGAGGTGGCCGCTGCAAAGCTTACGCAATATCTTCAACCTCAAATTATAACAATCTACACAACACCACAGCAGCTTGATCAATTGTTAATTGAAAACAGACTCAAAAGAGACCAAACCGGGGATGTCGAAATACTAAAGCGATTTTGGAAGCAAGCTGAAATCTGGAAGTATGAAGATCTGATCCATCCTATCCTTATTTACGCGGACCTTTTAGCAACAGGCAACGAGAGAAATATCGAGACCGCCAATATGATTTATGACCAGCATATTATTCAACTTATCAGGGAAGATTGAAAAACCAGCAGTGGACGCTCTTCATACCTTGAAGAAGGTGGCAGACTCCTTAAGCATTCCCTTCTTTGTTGTTGGCGCTTTCTCAAGAGATCTTATTCTCAAACACGGTTACGGTATTGAACCTCGAAGAAAAACTGGGGACATTGATTTAGGAGTGGAAGTTGCCAACTGGGAACAATTCAAGAAATTGAAAGAGTCACTGATTACAACAGGTCAGTTCTTTCTTACTTCAGAAAAGCAAAGATTGCGCTGTGGAACTATTCTTATCGATATTCTCCCTTTTGGCCCTATCACTGACGAGGATAAGAAAATCAGCTGGCCTCCAGAACATGACGTAATTATGAGCATGGTGGGATTTGAAGAGGCTTATGAATATTCGATAACGGTCAGACTAAGTTCTGATCCTGATCTCGATATCAAATTGGCCTCTCTGCCTGGATTGGCAATCATGAAGCTTATTTCTTGGAAAGAAAAATATCCGAACCGAAAAAGGGATGCCGAGGATCTGCTGCTCATTATGAATAAGTATGAGGGAGCTGGGAATTCAGAGCGACTGTATGAGGAAGACTTATCCTTGCTTCAAGAAGAGGGTTTTGATACAAAATTAGCTGGTATACGGTTGTTAGGCCGCGACATGACGAAAATATCCAATCCAGAAACATTCCGGACTATCAAAGGGATCTTAGATGCTGAAACTGAGGAGATGAGTCGATATAAATTGGTTACAGATATGATTAGGGAAACCGGTATGTCCGATACAAGGTTTGATGAAATACTCCTTCAATTAGAAAAGCTAAAGCAAGGGATCGTTGGGGTAAGAGAGAAAAAACTTAAATGATAAGATCAAAATTAAGGAGTTTGGTGCCGGAGGTCGGAATCGAACCGACATGGGGTGGAA
>PEUO01000106.1 GCA_002780715.1 Deltaproteobacteria bacterium CG03_land_8_20_14_0_80_45_14 | reverse complement strand
CGAGTGCGCCTTCCGTAGGATCGCCGTCCACTCTGAACTCACCATTTTCCTCGTAAAGGTTCGATTCATTGCAGAGCATCCCTATTCGGACGACACCACAGATTCCCTCCAGCGTAGCTGCATCGCACGACTCCCATTCATGGAGGATCTCCCCTTTTGGCTCGTACCCGCTTCCCGTCACTTCATATGAGTGGTGACCATCGTAGATCACCTTCACGGTCATTTCATTCTTCGTAAGTGTTCCCGTTTTGTCAGAACAGATGACCGTGGTGCTGCCGAGTGTTTCAACAGCGGGAAGCCTTCGGATGATAGCATTTCGTTTAGCCATCCTGTTTATCCCTATTGCCATGGTGATGGTGACGACAACGGGCAGCCCCTCAGGGACCGCGGCAACCGAAGCAGCCACGGCGATCTTGAATATTTCTGCGATCGTCATGCCGAGTAAGAGCCCAAGGATGGAGATCGCTACAGCGCTTCCCAGGACAAGGAAACCGATGAAATGGGCGAATTTGACGATCTTTTGCTGAAGAGGGGTCTGGGTAACGGATAACTCCTTCACCTCACGGGCGATCTGCCCGAGAACAGTTTTTGAGCCTGTTTCCACAACGATACCTCTGCCCCTGCCATTGACTACGATCGTTCCCATGAAAGCCATGTTTGTCTGGTCGCCCGGGGTAAGATTTTCCTCCTGGATGGGCCGGGGCCTCTTTTCAACAGGGACTGATTCACCCGTCAGCGCGGCCTCTTCAATCTTGAGCTCCGTCGTTTTGAATAGTCTCAGATCGGCAGGCACCTTGCCACCGGATGCCAGCAGGACGATGTCCCCTGGCACAAGATCCTCGCTGGGAATTTCTTTCTCTTTGCCTTCCCTCACTACTCTCGCCCTGGGAACGACCATACTTTTAAGAGCCCGCACACTTGTTTCCGCCTTATATTCCTGGAAATAACCGATGACAGCATTCAAGATTAGAACGGCCACGATGACGCCAGTGTCGATATATTCTCCGAGAAAGGCGGTAACGACCGCTGCCACCATCAGGATATAAATGAGCGGACTGGTGAACTGGTGAAGGAGGATTTTGAGGCGGCTGAGGCCCTCTGCTTCAGGGAGTTTATTTGGACCGTATGTTTCAAGACGTTTCCCCGCTTCGGAATCAGAAAGTCCCCCTTCTGAGGTTTCAAGTTTTTTTAATACTTCATTTTCTTCAAGCTGATACCATTTCATTTCGATGTCACTCCCTGAAATGAAGCCTCCCTAAATTTTTCTGGTTTTTTCCCCTTGTTTTTTAAAAGATCCTTTATGCCTTCTTCCTCAAGACATTTGGAATATTCTATTATTTATTGAGGAGTTTGACAATCCGGTGAATAAGTGCTGTAACCCAACACAATACATAAAGGAGTGCTATGGTGAGATAGAACTTCAGTATCATTTCTTCTTCTTTGCATAGAAAGTAATAGTCAACCCTTGCACCCTACACCCAACTGGCCCTGAACCTAATGCGGTACAGAGCTGGCCTCCCAATGTTAACCCAAAGGCCTGTTTCATTGTCCTTCGCCTTCTTCTATGAATTGTTCTGATCTTTTTCCCGTTGAGGTTGAAACGTCTAAGACATTTCTTTTTAGAGATCGGATCTCATAAGCGACACCACACCAACAACGGCTCACCAGGGTTCTACTTGTTGTAGTCCGGAGAAGATTCTCCGCCTTTTGCATACTCATGATCGGCTTTTCGCAATCTGGGCATAGGAGATCTTTCATCATCGCCACCTCCCCGGCATTATTTTCGCTTTCCAACAAACACCTATTGATTAGACCTCTGTGGATTCTTAAAGTATTTGAGAAGTTCGCAATCTGATTCCATCTTTCTCTCCATGGCCCTTTACTCCCCCTTTTAGATTGAAATATGTGATAATTATGAGCAAAATGAATGCCGATGACTGGATAAATAAATTTATTTAAATTTCAATTGGTTATGATTTTTTTGGAAGTTCAAAGAATCTAAATAGGGGATAAATGAAACAGGCTGTGGCAAAATGGGTCAAAATGCATTGTTATAGTGAACGACATAAATAAGTTGACATTCACCATGTGTCATTGCGAACGAAGTGAAGCAATCTCAAGGGATTGCCACGTCGCTTCGCTCCTCGCAATGACTACTTTTCAGGGTCGTTCACTATAGTTTCATCATTGTAGGGCTCGACAAACAGTGTGAGTCCACGGATTCTTCGAACCTTTACAGCTTCTCCCTTGTCAATCTGCAGATTCGAATCTATCACCTCAACCTTCCACAATTCGCCACGGACTCGAACGTAGCCGGAGGGAGCCAGTTGTTCCTCCGCTACGCCCTTCATGCCGATTAAAGGGTTTGCGACCCGTTGGTATGCACGCCAGACGAAGAAAAACAAGACCACGTCTTTGATTACCCACAAAATGAGGAGGCCCCAAATGGACCGCAAGGGGAGATCCGTCCACCGCTGGGCCAGAATAAGGATTAAGAAGAACAGAACCAGACCTGGTAGCTGGAATAACGCATATTTTAGCACCACTTGACTCGACCAACCTTTCTTTTTCATGTCTTGCCTCAAAACGGGGGATTCTCCAAGGAAAGATAATTAAATAGGGTACCTAAGGGCAGATAGGAAATTCTTATATATTTCAATCAATTGGTATCCTCGTGAGAACAAAATTTTTCAAAGGGAAAAAGAACACACTCTGTGGCAAAATGGGACGATAGGAAACAAATGAGAAACGATTTTGTAAAGCGTGGGGCGGGATATCCATTTTTTTGGGGCTTCTTTATATTTCTTCGTAGCTCTGAAAAATTCCTTAAGATTCCCCTTAGTTTATTATTTTCTTAAGCCCGAGAACCATTCGGCAGGGTCTTGAGGCTTTCCCCGAAACCTAATTTCAAAGTATAGAGCAGGTTCTTTTGAGGAGCTTTCGCTTCCCACCCGGGCGATGGGCTCTCTCTGGGAAACGATATCTCCCACCTTCTTCAACAATTGGGAACAGTAGGCATAAACAGTAAAAATATGATCCCCATGGTCGAGGATTACAACATTTCCAAACCCTTTGAACCAATCGGCATAGAGGACCCTGCCAGACAGGACTGCTCGTATCTCGGCACCCATTGGAGCCCTGATTTCAATACCATTCTGTCCCCTTTCTTTAAACAAACTTATCACCTCCCCCTGAACGGGCGGTACCAATCTGCCTTTCAGGCTACCCTGCCTTGCCTTACCATATGCAAGAAATTTCTTCTCTTTCTCAAGCTTACCAATGAGTGTTTGCAATTCTTTCGCCCTCTCTTCCATCTCCCCAATCGCTCTCTGAGAGACCAATTTCTGATTTTGGATCGACTTCAGCAGTGATTGTTTCCTTGTTCTGATCTTTTCAATTTCTTGTTTCTTCTTCTCTCCCTCGGTAATCATTCGATCCCACTGGAGCTTTGCCCGATTCAACTCTTCCTGATACCTCGATTTTAAGACCACTTGATACCGATAGGTATTGATAAGCTGTGCATCGAATTCGATAATGACCCTTAAATATTTATCAATCTTTAAAAGGCCCGAGTAAGAATCGGAGGGCAATAAAAATACCTTCGAAGGAATCCTTTCCATTTTATAAAGTGCATTCAATCTGGAAATGAATTTTCCCCTCGTCTGGTCGATTTCTTGGTTAAGCATAAAAATTTTATTTCTTGTCTGTTCCAATTTCTTTTTAGTCTCGTTCGCCTTGGTCTTCGCCTTCTTCAGTTCTCTCTCCTTCTGCTGAAGCTCGACAGTCACTTGATGGAGTTGTTTGAGAACGGAAGATTCTTTCCTTCGAATCTCCTTTTCCCTTACCTTTTTCTGGTAAATTTCCTTCTTAATTTTCTCGAGCTCCTTCTCTTTTTGAGAGAGATCCCTTTTAATCCGATCAGTCTGAGCTGCCCAAAGATCACCTGTTTCGAAGTTAAAGATCAATTCCAATAATGCCCATCCAATCAATATCCATTTCCCCCCCTTTTTTAAAGAATTATTCATTTCACTTAAAACCTCTAAGAAAAAAACAAAACAACACCGTAGCCTTCAAAAGAAACCCTTAATAAATTTCTATCATCGGAATCTCTTTCGATGTGATTGGTACATTCTCAAAAAAACAATAAGAACCACAAGAAGGAGGCCGAGTATTCCTCCACCGATGAACAACCAAAAGAAAGGGAAACCTTTGGGGACATCAGATGATGAAAGAAGGTCAACCTCTCTTAGCGCTTTCCCTCCACTCTGGATCAAAACCTTTCCCACCCGTTGACCCTTTAGTAACGGAGCAGCAATGAAACTCGGCAATTCAGGATTGACCGAAACTGAATTTTCTTCTCCCTTTGTCACCACAACCCTTCCATCCTCTGCTGCAATCAGTTCGACCTGGCTCATTTTACCTCGCACCACCTTGATTGAGCCAAGGGGTGACCCTTTTTTAAAGGGCTCCTCGACAGAAAAATGTTTGAAACCAAACCCTAACAAGTCCTGTGCCTCCCGGGCCCTATTGGATAACGACTTACTTCCCATAATCACTGCAATCAATCTCCAACTGTTCCGCTTTGCGGTCACCACCAGGTGATAACCCGACTCCTCCACATGACCTGTCATTAAGCCATCAACTCCAATATCTCTACGGAGTAATACATTTCGATTCCCCTGCAATATTCCATTATGTTCAAACGATAAGGTGGAGTGAAAGCTCAGCGCTTCAGGATGAGCCTCGATATAACGCCTCGCCAAAATGGCCATGTCCAAGGCTGTTGTATATTGATCCCTCGCTGGCATCCCATGGGAATTTTGAAATTGTGTATTTTCCAAACCAAGTGTTTTAGCTTTCTCATTCATTTTCGCAACGAAAGCGTCTTCAGATCCTGCCATATGTTCGGCCAAAGCAACGCAGGCATCGTTTCCTGACACAATGGCAATCCCCTTCAGCAGGTCCTCCACATTTACCGTCTCCCCGACTTTGAGGAACATCTTCGACCCTCCTGTTTTCCAGGCCTTTTCGCTTACTGTTAACACATCGTCCATCTTGAGATCACCGGTTCGGATAGCATCAAAGGCCAAATAAAGGGTGAGCATTTTAACGAAACTTGCTGGCGCCATCTTTAGTTGTGGAGTCTGCTCATAAAGGATCTGGCCTGAAATGGCATCCATAAGGATAACGGATTGAGCACGGATACGGAGGTTTGGCTGGGTCGTCTGCGAAAGGGTATGGTTGGGAAAAACCATAAGAAAAATGCTGAGAGAGAGGGCTGCCATAAGCCGGTTTCTCAACGTCCTCATCACCACTATCTCCTTTAATTTAAATTCTTAACTTATGTTAACTTTGGTGAAGTTCAAAAAATATCAGCAAACTTAATTGGTCACTTTGAACGTCCCAGGGCAAATTCCACAATTATTCTGAGCGTCTTGCCGAAGGAAAGTCCATTGGCCTCGGCAGACCGCATCAAACCCATTCCCTCTGAAAGGTATGGATTGGGATTCACCTCCAAAACAAAAGGGGTGTTTTTCTTATCAAGTCTTATATCGATGCGGGCATAATCCCGACATCCCATGATTTGATAGGCTTTGAGGGCAATCTCTTTGACCCGCTTTTCGACCTTTTTGGGGAGATGAGCTGGACAGATGGGAATGGTCCGGTGATAGGTTTCGTGTCTCGGCTCCCATTTCGCTTGATAGGTAAGGATGTTATTAAAAGATTCCGGCATCGTAGAGAAATCCACTTCTGAGATAGGCAAAATTAGAGGTTCCTCCGATCCCAAAATCGAAACGTTTAATTCCCGTCCGTCAATAAATTCCTCCAACAGTACCGGTTGATGGAACTCCTTCCAAATGTATTCAAACCGCTTTTTCAATTCTTTGAAATTGTAAATGACTGACTCATTCTCAACACCGATACTTCCGTCTTCCCGTCCAGGTTTGACAATGAGGGGATAGTGGAGTCCATGTCGATTTAAGATATTTCCACCTGCCATTAATCTAAATCGGGGGGTGGGAATTCCATTAGCAAGAAGGATCTGTTTCGTTAAGCCCTTTCGTTGGCAAATTCCCAGGGTAAGAGGAATCGACCCTGTATAAGAGATACCGAGCATCTCAAAGACACCCGTGACCATCATATCCTTTAAAGAGGAGTCATTAAAAGATTCCACTAGATTGAAAATGAGATCTGGCCTTCTCTTTTCAAAAAGACCGATCAAATTTTCGAAACGCCCTTGAAGATTATAACTGAATGCATCAAACCCCTCTTCCTGCAGTGCTTTCACGATTTTGTAAATCTCCTCTTCTGTATTAAATTCTTCTAAATCGAAAATAGGTTTAAAATGCAATGTGAACGGTTTAAGGTCGGAATCCATTTGGGATGGAAGCGATGGAATATCATTATAGAGGACGGCGATCCATTTCTTACCTTCCACTTTTCCTTCCTCCTTCCCATCATAAAGAAGTTTCACGATTCTTCCTCAATGACCTAAGGGTCTGATTACCCTTTCCAACATCTGGTTATCATCCTTAAAACCTTCCATTAATTGAGACATTATTTCAAAGATTGATAACCCTCTCTCCGGGATGGGAGAGAGCGTGAAAGAGCAGTAGATAACGCCTGATTTTTCGAGTGATTAGAAATTCCTCTTTTACATATTCATGGCCATATTCGCCCAATTTTTTGGCGATATCAGGATGGCTGAG
>PEUO01000067.1:455-6975 GCA_002780715.1 Deltaproteobacteria bacterium CG03_land_8_20_14_0_80_45_14 | reverse complement strand
CGCCCCTCTGTCCCCTGTCCAATTTGCAGACCGCCGAGGACTAGGCCTTTATTTCCTGCCTACTATTTATTATGACACAGTCTCTAAGGGGGGAGGGTGAGGGAGGGGGTGTGAAGGAGTTTGCTGATGGATGGCAGGAGGATCGGGATATTGGGGACCGGCTCGTTTCTTCCGGAGAGAGTCCTTACCAATTTTGATCTGGAAAAGATCTTAAGCACCAATGACGAGTGGATTTACAAAAGGACCGGAATTAAGGAAAGAAGAATTGCGGCGCCGAATGTCAACGCCTCAGACCTTGCCAAAGAGGCTTCGCTTCGCGCCATGGAAATGGCAGGGATTTCGATCGAGGAGGTGGACCTCATCATCATGACCACGATGACTCCGGATACCGCTTGTCCTTCTGGAGCCAACTGGCTGGAGGCAAAGTTGGGCGCGCAAAAGGCGGTCTCCTTTGATGTGACCGCAGCGTGCAGTGGATTTGTCTTTGGTCTTTCCGTTGCCGAGCAGTATCTCAAAACCGGCGCTTACCAAACGGCTCTGGTTGCTTCTGTAGAAATCATGAGCCGGACCCTTGATTGGACAGATCGGGAGAGTTGTATCCTCTGGGGAGACGGGGCAGGGGCGGTGGTCATTCGTGCATTTCATTCTTCTTCGAAGGGCCAGCCCCGCCCAGAGAAAGGACAAGAGATCAGCGAAGTCCTTTCCGTCCATATTCACACAGATGGTGCGAACGGTGAAAACTTACTTCTTCCTGGAGGTGGGTCGAGAACCACTCCCATCTCTTATGAAAGTGTGGACAGGAAACTCCATACCCTTAGAATGATTAAGGCCAATGAATCCGTTCGCGTGGCAGTGAAGCGATTCGCAGAGGCTGCTGAAGAGGCGGCTGCTTTTAACGGTGTCCAGATTTCCGATGTAAAGTGGATCATCCCCCATCAGGCCAATCTACGCATGCTTCAGCAGGTGGCCAAGCGACTGAATGTCCCCATTGAAAAAGTCTATCTCACCATTGAGAAGTATGGAAACATTTCTTCTGCAACCATTCCCATCACCTTGGACGAAGCGGTCCGGAATGGATCCGTCCAAAAAGGGGATTTGATCGTCCTCACCGCATTTGGTGGAGGTCTCACCTGGGCCAGCAGCCTCATCCGGTGGTAATAGAAGGTATTCAGTTAAGATTATAGAGTTAAGAATTTAGAATTGAGAATCTCGAAATCTAAACCCCACGGACTACAAGCTACGGACGTGTTATATGGATGAATTGATCGACCAAGCCCTGAAAATTCTCAAGAGGAAGTCCATAGACGGGCATGAAATTTATTTCAATCAATCTTCCCATTTTGATATTGAATCGAAAGGGGGAAAGATTGAAACCCTCGAGACCTCTCGATATTTAGGGATGGCCTTTCGCATTTTAAATCATCAACGAATGGGTTTTTCATATGCCACCTTTTCGAACCCATCTCCTTCTGCCAGACTGGATTTTTCAGGCGAGTTGGATCGATTGATAGAGGATGCGATAAGGGGCGCCGAGGCGATCTCCGCAGATCCCTGTTTCGACTTCGCGCCTGTTCTCGAAGCCTCCCCTCCGAAGCTGCCCATTTTTGATGAAACATTGGAGAGGATTTCAGAAAAGATGAAGATCGAGAAAGCAAAAGGTTTAGAGGAGTCAGCGAGGTCTGTGGATTCAGAGAGAATTAAAAAGGTGAGGAAGGCTTCTTACCAGGAGGTTCTCTCCAGGACAACCCTGATCAATTCTAATGGGCTCCAGTTTTCCTATGACCACACTCTTTCCTCTGTGAGCGTGACCGCTATTGCCCAGGAATCGGGAGAATCAGAGGTGGGATGGGATTTCGATGTCAGTCATTTTTTCAATGATCTCGATGTGGAGAAAGTTGGGCGATCAGCCGGGAGGAAGGCATTGGGAAGGCTGGGCGGAAAGAGAATTCCTACAGGTGTGTATCCGGTCCTCATTCGCAATCACGTGGCTTCAGAATTTTTATCACTCCTTGCCCATTCCTTTTTAGCTGATCAGGTCCAGAAAGGGAAATCTCCTCTGAAAGGAAGGCAGGGAGAAAGATTTTTTTCTCCCCTCCTCACGGTGGTGGATGATGGACTTTACCCAAAAGGAATCTCAACTGCCCCCATCGATGGAGATGGGATGCCGAGTCAACGAACCTCTTTAGTTGCTCAGGGAGAACTTACCGGTTATTTATACGACAGATATTGGGCAAATCGGGAAAATCTGTTCTCATTCAGGTCACGAGTCGGGTCGACAGGAAACAGCCGACGCCATGGCATCAAATCCCCTCCTGGGGTAGGGATCTCAAACTTTTTCATTGAGCCAGGAGATCTCGATTTTTCCAAACTTATGGAAAACCTTTTTCAGGGGATCGAGGTGGAGGAGGTGATGGGTCTCCATACTGTAGACCCCATCTCAGGGGACTTCTCTTTAGGCTGTTCAGGCGACTGGATCGATAGAGGAGAGAAAGTCCATCCAGTGAAATCGATCGCCATCGCAGGGAACCTTTTCGACCTTTTCCGAAAGGTGATCGGGGTAGGGGAGGACCTAAGATTTTTTGGAGGAGTTGGGTCGCCGAGTCTATTAGTGAAAGAGTTATTAATTAGCGGAAATTAAAATGATATCTGATTCCACAGATAATGGAGCGATACCAAAGATTAGTAACCCTTTGAAATTTAGAGAAAAATTAGTGTAATCTTTTCTAAAATCTGTGTAATCAAGAAAGCGGAGGGTCATTTTTCAGTGCTCTCTAAAAAAAGCCTTGACAGGGGAATCCTTGGTTTGGTATTAAAATAGGACTTTCAAAAGTCGGCATACCTGATAAATCAACCCATTCGACTCCCCGGTCTGAAGCCCGGGGTATGCTCAGGGTTGATACTGCACTTCGATAAAACTCAGTGTCCTGAGCCTGTCGAAGGAAGCGGCGCTTATTACCTCGATTTAAAAATCGGGGTTTGGCGCCGTCGAACGTATCAATAAAACAAGGAGGTTATTTTGGAAAAAGATTATTTTAATATTCTTATCTTTGGCCAAAAGACTTCTAAGACAAGGCACCTGAGGATACATAAAAAGACCTTTAAGATTGCGCTTTATCTTGCGGGTTTTGGCCTCCTTTCCACCATTTTTTTCTTTTGTGACTATATTCAAGTCAGAAAAAAATCTTTTGAACTGAATCAATTGCGCCAGGAAACTCAGGAGCAGAGATCCAAAATTCATTTTTTCTCATCGAAGATTGAAGATCTGGAGAAACAACTCTCCAAATTGAAGGATTTCGATAAGAAAATTCGTATCATTGCCAATCTGGAGAAGGGGCAGGGAACGGCCTCTTTTATGGGAATGGGCGGCCCATCCCCCTCTGATGTTCGGGAGAAATTGAGGGCAGAGAAAGACGAGAAGGGACTGGTTCAGCAGATGAGGACCGATATCGAGCGCCTCAAGTCAGAGGCAACGTCCCGAGAAGAGAGTCTTTCTGAACTCGAAAAACTTTTACAAACAAAAAAAGAGGTGTTAGTTCACACCCCTTCGATATGGCCAGTACAGGGTTGGGTGACATCGGGTTTTGGTTTTCGAACCAACCCCTTTACAGGATTGACCCAGATGCATGAAGGGATGGACATTTCGAATCGGATGGGAAGCCCTATCACTGCCCCAGCCGATGGGATTATTTCAGACATTGGAAGTGATTGGGCCCATGGAAAGATCTTAGTCATCTCCCATGGATTTGAGATGACCACTCGTTATAGCCACCTCAATAAAGTTTTGGTTCAAGTGGGACAAAAGGTTAAACGAGGCGATAAAATTGCTGAAGTTGGGATGAGCGGGAAGACAACGGGTCCCCATCTCCATTATGAAGTAAGGCTGAACGGCATCCCAGTCAACCCAATGAGATATATTTTAAACTGATAATCCCTCCCCACCCCCCTTTAGTCTCCGACCCGGAGCGGTCTCTGACCCGGAGGGCAAAGGAGGGAGAGGGGGGATTTAGAAAAGAGAAGGTCCGACAAAGAATCACTTTGTCGGACCTTTTTTGTTTTGGATGTTGAAACCTTACCCTATCCGTTATATAATTTTTGAAATTACAAAAGAACCCAGAGGAGAAGGGCATTTTATGATTGGGTCATTGATCAAGAAGATAGTAGGGAGTAAGAACGAAAGGGAGTTGAGAAGGATTCAGCCCCTCGTCGATAAAATCAACCAAATGGAGCCGAAAATCAGTCCACTGAGTGATGATCAGCTCCGGGCCCAAACCCCTGAATTTAAAGAGCGGATTGAGCGAGGGAAATCCATAGAGGAGATCCTTCCTGAAGCCTTTGCCGTCGTCCGTGAGACAGCGAAACGGACCCTTGGCGAAAGACATTATGATGTCCAGTTGATTGGAGGAATTGTTCTTCACGAAGGCAAGATCGCTGAGATGGCAACCGGCGAAGGAAAGACTTTGGTGGCCACCTTGCCCGCCTATTTAAATGCCCTCGAAGGGAAAGGCGTCCATATTGTGACGGTCAATGACTATCTGGCGAAGAGAGATAGTGAATGGATGGGAGTGATCTACCGGTTCTTGGGCCTTTCCGTAGGGGTCATCCTCCATGAGCTAAACGACCAGGAAAGAAAGAATGCCTATCACTGTGACATCGCTTATGGAACCAATAATGAATTCGGGTTTGATTACCTCAGGGACAATATGAAATTTACTCTTGAAGATTATGTCCAACGGGATCTGAACTACGCTATTGTCGATGAGGTGGATAGTATTCTGATTGATGAAGCCAGAACCCCGCTCATCATCTCCGGTCCTGCAGAAGAGTCCACAGATAAATATTATAAGATCAACCGCATCATCCCCTCTCTGAAGCAAGGGGAAGATTATCAGTTGGAAGAGAAGAGCCACGCCGCCTTTTTGACAGAAGAGGGAGTGGCCCATGTGGAGAAATTAATCCATGTCGAAAACCTTTACGACCCAAGAAACATTGAAACGCTTCATCATGTCAATCAGGCCTTAAGAGCCCACACCCTTTTCAAAAGAGATGTGGACTATATGGTGAAAGATGGACAGGTCATCATCGTCGATGAATTTACCGGAAGGCTGATGCCAGGGCGCAGATGGAGCGATGGTCTCCATCAGGCTGTGGAAGCCAAGGAGAGCGTAAAGATTGAAAACGAAAACCAAACCCTGGCGACAGTCACTTTTCAAAATTATTTTCGAATGTATAAAAAGTTAGGCGGGATGACGGGTACAGCGGACACGGAGGCAGCAGAATTCCGTAAGATTTATAATCTGGAGGTAATGGTCATCCCTACCAATATGGTCCTGATGCGGACCAATTACCCAGATGTCATTTACAAAACCGAGGATGAGAAGTTTCGCGCCGTGGTCAAGGAGATTAAAGAACTCTATCAATCTGGGCGTCCGGTTCTGGTGGGGACGATCTCTATTGAGAAGTCTGAAAGATTGAGTCAACTTCTAAAGAAACAGGGGGTCCCGCATAATGTCCTCAACGCCAAACATCATGAAAGGGAGGCCGAAATCATTGCTCAGGCGGGAAGAGTGGGAGCAGTCACCATCTCTACGAACATGGCTGGAAGAGGAACAGACATCCTGCTGGGTGGAAATCCCAAATTCTTAGCCAAGACCTTGGTGAAAGAGGAACCCACAGAGGAGACAATGCAGAAAGCCTACCAAAAGGGCTTAGCCATTGTCCAGAAAGAGAAGGAGAAGGTTATCCAGGTGGGGGGTCTCCACGTATTGGGAACGGAGCGGCATGAGGCTCGGCGCATTGACAATCAATTGAGAGGAAGATCGGGTAGGCAGGGCGATCCAGGTTCCTCCCGATTCTATCTTTCTCTGGAGGATGACCTCTTGAGAATTTTTGGCTCGGAGAGAATTTCTAACATGATGGGCAGGTTAGGAATTGAAGAAGATCAGCCCATCGAACACGGACTTGTTACCAAAGCCATTGAGAGCGCTCAGAGGAAAGTGGAGGCCCATAATTTCGAAATCCGGAAGCATCTGTTGGAATACGATAATGTCATGAACAAACAGAGAGAAGTGATCTATTCCCAACGGAGAGAAGTCCTGGCCAGTGAAGACCTGAAAGACACTGTGGCGGAGATGATTGAGGAGCAGAGTGAAGGGCTCGTTGATTTTTATACGGATGAAAAAGAACATCCAGAAGACTGGGATCTCAAAGCTCTTCAGGACGCTGTTTATAAACAATTTTCTTTCAAGTGGTCTGTCCCCTCGGTGGAAGAAAATGGAATCAAGAGAGACCAGTTGGAAGAAATGATTGTTGAGAATGCGAAGGATTTTTACCAGAAGAAGGAAGAAGAGTTTGGAGCGCCCATGCTTCGATACCTGGAGAAGGTGATCATGCTCCAATCCATTGATTACCATTGGAAGGACCATCTCCTTGCCATTGATCAATTGAAGGAGGGAATTGGATTAAGAGGGTATGGTCAGAAAGACCCTCTCATTGAATATCAGAAAGAAGCCTATCAAATGTT
>PEUO01000067.1:0-330 GCA_002780715.1 Deltaproteobacteria bacterium CG03_land_8_20_14_0_80_45_14 | reverse complement strand
CCATGCGGGAGCGGAAAGAAGTACAAACGATGCTGCTTGCCCAAAGAGGAAGAAGCAAGAGCGTAATAAAGATAAAATCCGAAGCACGAAATCCGAAATTCTAAACAATATCGAATGACCAAAATTCAAAATCCGAAACGGTAATGTTCTGCTCTTTTTGTCATTTGAACATTTGGATTTGTTTCGTATTTCGATATTCGAATTTCGAATTTAAGACGGAAGGATATTGAATAAAGGACGGAGTAAAAGAATGGGATCGGGTAATTTCAAGGTACCGGGTTTCCAATTTTCGGGGATTTCAGCAGGGATCAAAAAAGATGGAAAAAAGGA
>PEUO01000096.1:9127-22311 GCA_002780715.1 Deltaproteobacteria bacterium CG03_land_8_20_14_0_80_45_14 | reverse complement strand
AGCTGCCACACCCGAAATTTTATATGCAAGGAATGTGAAAATACCTGCGAGGTGGTCGAATTCATCATGGAAAACAAGCCTGTTTCTTACTGGAGCGACCGATGCGGAAAATGGGAAGCCCAGGCCAAAAGATTTTAGGCGTAAATTCTCACACGTGTAACCTGAGAATTTTCTTCTAACATTGAAAAACAATTATCGTCATGCTGAACTTGGTTCAGCATCTCGTTTTGTCGAGAGAGTTAGATCCTGAAACAAGTTCATGACACATTCAAGAAATCTCAAATACATTTGGTTCGATTTGAGATTTAATCTGGAAATAAACCTAAGGGTGGAGATTCCCTTTGACTCATGAAACTTACCGTTCCCTATCTTGGCCATATCGATATCTTTCTCAACGCCATGGCGAGAAAGATCGGGCCGGAATTTGTTTTTCCACCAAAGACCAGTTCACGGACCCTCCTTTTGGGGACAAAATATTCCCCTGAATCCGCGTGCCTTCCATTTAAATTCATCCTCGGAAATTTCATCGAAGCCCTGGAAAAGGGCGCTGATACCATTGCTATGATCACGGATCACGGCCCCTGTCGCGTGGGAATGTACGATGTGGTCATGCAACAAATTCTTAAGGATCTCGGATTTCAATTCGACTGGATTGCCATGGACGACACGCGTATTTTAGGGGATTATCTCCTTCGGTTTAATCGGGAGAGGAAAAAACGGGGAGTCTCCCTCTGGGAAAGCCTCCAGGCCATCCGTTTCAGCTGGAAGAAAGTCAAACTCAGTGAGTCTGTTGAACGAATGGCGCAAAAGGCCAGGCCTTTGGAAGTGAAAAGGGGCGAGACCACAAGGGTCCTAACCGATAGTTTGAGATGGATTGACGAAGCCTCGAACTTCAGAGAACTAAGCCAAACTCATCAACAATGCCTGGAGAAGTTCAATCGAATAGAGAAGGACGATACCCAAAATCCACCCAAGGTCTTAATCACCGGAGAGGGTTATATGGTCATCAATCCCCATGCCAATCAGGATATCGAACGAAGGCTTGGAGAAATGGGAGTAGAGGTCGCCCGAACTGTGTGGTTCACCACACAGATTACCCACGCCTTACATCTCGATCTTTTCAATCCGAAATCGAAGCGAAAGGCGATCAAAGCCTCCGAACCTTATCTGAAACATAATCTTGGAGGAGAATGCAATGCCTCCATTGGCTATCCCATCCTCTTTAAAAAAGAGGGCTATGAGGGAGTGATTCAACTCCTTCCCTTTGGATGTATGCTGGAAGCAGTGGCCAAGAATATCTTAGTCAAAGTGAGCCGGGAATATGATCTCCCGATCCTCACCTTCTCATTGAGTGAAAACCTCTCGGAGACGATGATCGATACGCGATTGGGCGCCTTTGTCGACCTTCTTCAGCAGCGAAGGGGAAGGAAGAGAAACCGATGAGCCTCCGTATTGGAATCCCTCGCGCTCTTTTATATTATCGCTACTTTCCGTTTTGGAAGACCTTCTTTGAAACACTCGGTTTTGAGGTGGTGGTCTCAAGGCCGAGCCACTGGGGTATTATTGAGAGGGGGTTCAAGTTTGCCGATGACGATACATGCATCCCCATGAAGATGGCCTTTGCCCATACGATCGATATCAAAGACCGGATCGATCTTCTATTCCTACCCCGTCTCCTCAGCGTGGATGGAAAAACCTGTTCCTGTCCTCGCCTGGCAGGACTGCCGGAGATGCTGAAATATTCTATGTCCGGACTGCCGGCGATTTTAGATCCTTATGTGGATGAACGTCATCGGAATTCGAGCCTTTTCCATTCGTTCTCAGAAATGGCTTTGGCCTTAGGAAAGAGCCCGAAAGAGATTAAGCAGGCTTTTCAAAAGGCGGAGAGTGCCTACGAACTCATTCAGAAGAGAATGGAGGGAGGGGAGAAGCTCCCCGACCTTTTTGAAGATGTTGGAAAGAAGAACCAGACCTCTCAGAGAGACCTTTCGAGGAAAAAGATAGCCGTTGTTGGACACGCCTATTGTCTTTATGATCCTTTTTTTAATTTCGATCTCTTAAGAATTCTTGAAGAGGCCCATGCCTCTGTCTATACTCAAGAGAGGGTTCCCAAAGAAGTGATTGATTCGGAGATTCGAGAGTTTGGAAAGGATATCTACTGGGACTCCGGCCGTGAGATCCTCGGGGCCAGTCTTCACTTTCTTCGTTCGAGCGAGATGGAGGGCCTGATCTATCTTACCTGTTTTTCGTGCGGGGTCGATTCCATGATCGAACCTTTAGTCAGACATAGGGCAGCGGAGAATGGGAAGACGCTTTATCTCTGTCTGATGATTGACGAACACACAGGCGCTACAGGCGTTCTGACTCGTATGGAGGCCTTCATCGACCTTTTGGAGAGAAGGAGGAGACGTCGTTGACCGGCCGACAGGTCAGTTTCTTCATCTCTCTTTTCTACCTTTTTTCTCGATCGGTTCCAAGATCGATGCACTTTTTTTTCGCTTCTTTAGGTAACCACCTCGTTTTCCTTATCCTAAAAAAGTACAAGGAAAATGTGAAAGAGAATCTCCGGGTGATAGGAGGGGGAAGCTATTCCGAAGAAGAAGTTAAGCGGCTTGCCAAGCGATGCTTTCAAAACTACTCTCACAAGCTCCTGGACTATATGGCGATGCATCGGATTAATCCCACAAACAAGGGGAAGTGGGTTGAGAAAGAGATGGGAGAGGAAAATTTGGTGAAGGCCCTTGCCAGAGGAAAAGGGGTGATCTGTATCACCCCTCATCTAGGTAATTGGGAATTGGGAGGCTATGTCTTGGCCTCAAAGGGTTACCCGATTAACATCCTCACCCTTAAGGAAGAGAGTCAATATCTTTTCCGTTATGAAGAAAGACTTCGGAAGAAGGCAGGGATTCATACCATTACGATCGACCCGAAGGAGAAACCGAACTTAGCCATCTTGGAGATCGCAAGACGATTGAGGAGGAATGAGATCGTGGCCATGGTTGCAGACCGAATCTATGAAGGGCAGAGCGTTGAAATTGAATTCTTTGGACAATCGACCCTCTTTCCCACAGGCGCTGTCCAGTTGGCTATAGAGACAGGGGCGACCATCATCCCGGTTTTTGTTGTCCTTGAGCAGAAGATGAGATACTGGGGGATTATCGGCGAGCCCATTCCGATAAGAATGGATATGGATAAGAAGGAGGCTGTGAAACAAGGGGTTCAGGAGATCGCAAAGAGATTTGAAGAGATCATCAGCCGATATTCAGACCAATGGTTTAACTTTTTCCCCTACTGGGAGAGAAATGTTTGCGATAGGGTTTAAAAAGAAATTGGAAGCTTCCTATTCCATCGGAGAAAAGGTCTATAAAGGAAGGGTGAATCAGCATCAAGCTTTAATAAAAAAGGAGCCGGAAGAGGTTTGCCGTATTCTCGTCGATCCGGAACAAATAAAACGATGGTGTCCTGTTGAACAGATCTCAGTTGAAATAGTCACCCCGGGTGAATTCCGTGTGGGGACCCGATCCCATTTTAGACTAAATTTTCGAATTCAACCGGAATGGGATTCAGAGGTGATCCATCTTGAAAGGAACCGGCAAATCATATCCGAATTTCTGAACGGAATCTTCGAAGGCGGGATCGAGATCTGGGATTTGAAAAGGGTGGAATTCGGAACAGAAGTGACCCATACCCTTGTCTATCAAATCAAACGCATGATTTACAGAATTGGATGGTTTCTTCTGGGAGGGGAGAAGAAACATAACGAACTGACAGAGCTCGCCCTCCTTCGTCTTAAATCCCTGCTGGAAGGGACTTCTTCATGAAAGTCCTCTTTGTCGTTCCTGGTTGGTCTTCATCGAACCTCTGGGGGCAGATGAAATTCAAATTTCCTCCGCTGAGCGTCCTCACTCTTGCTGCCTCGACGCCAGAAGAGGTAGAGGTTTACATCGCCGATGAGAATTTAGAGAAGATCGATTTTGAAAACGAAGCGGATTTGATTGGAATCACAGTGATGACTCCACAGGCCGTCAGGGCCTATGAGATTGCAGATCAATTTCGCGGGAAAGGAAAGAAAGTCGTCCTCGGAGGGTTTCATGTCTCCCATCTTCCTGAGGAGGCATTAAACCATGCGGATGCTGTCGTCATCGGAGAAGGAGATCGGATCTGGAAAGAGGTGATCAAAGGTTTTCAGGAGTCGAAATTAAAGAAGATCTATAAGGATGATAAACTTGTTTCACTTTCTGAGATTAAGACCCCGAAAAGGGATCTCATAAAAGGGAAGGGTTATCTCTTCACCAATACCATCCAGACGACCCGGGGCTGCCCCTTTGATTGCGAATTTTGTTCTGTCTCTTCCTTTTTCGGAAGAAGTTACCGGACAAGGCCTATTCCCCTCGTGATAGAAGAGTTAACCAGGTTGAGACAGGAGAGCGTCTTTCTCTTTCTCGTGGATGATAATCTTGTTGGCAACCGGCCCTATGCAAAAACGCTTTTTCAGGAAATGGCATCCCTTCAATTCAAATGGGCCAGCCATGCCCCGCAAAGCTTTGTCAATGATGAGGAGTTGCTCGAACTGGCCTCTAAAAGCGGGTGTATGGCGCTCTTTGTGGGATTCGAATCCCTCACCCAGGAAAACCTTTCTTTGATGGGAAAAAAGACAAACCTTGAAATTTCTCCAATCGAAGCAGTGAAGAAATTTCATGACCATGGCATTGGACTCTTAGCCTCCTTTATCCTGGGATATGATCACGACACCCCGGATACATTTGAAAAGATCCTCGATTTCTGCCATCAAGCGAAGATTGATGGCGGATTATTTCCTATTCTCACTCCTTATCCGGGAACCCTTTTAAGAGAAAGGCTAAAGAAGGAGGGGAGGATATTGACGGATCAATGGGATCTCTATGATATGGAACATGTCACATTTAATCCCAGAGGGATGAGCCCTGAGAAACTCCAGGAGGGATTTGAATGGCTCAATTCCTCTTTTCTCTCGTGGGGCTCCATCTTCCGAAGGCTTTTCAAGATGAACCGATCCCTGCAGATTTTTGGTCCTATGAACTTCGGTTTTCATAAAGCCTGGAAGAAAAGAATCAGGCCAAAAATAAATTGTCCGGAAACCTCTCTAATCATCTGACTTGGATCTCACAACTCGTGTTCGATTAAGCTTAGATTTTGAGGATAACACCTACTCTTCATTCCAAAATAATCCTGAATGTCGGCGATTATGGTTTTCTTGCCCTACCCGACAGATATTATAGATGGCAACCTTTTTCATAGTCAGATAAACTTTTTGTCATCCTACTTTCTATCCTGTTTTTCTACCTCCCCGCTTTCAGCTTTTCCCTGTCGAGGCTGGGAGTGTTGTGGTTGCTGAGCCTGAGGTCTTTGCTCTTGTCTTTGCGGCTGCTGAACTCTCTCCTGAGGTTGTTGTCTTGGCTGCTGAACCTGAGGTTGTCTTTGTTGTTGACCTTGAGGTTTCTGAACCTGGGGTTGTCTCTGTTGCTGTTGTCTCTGTTGCTGATGTTGTTGAACCTCAGGCCTCTGTTGATATTGCTGTTGCCTTTGTTGTCTTAGTTCCTGTCTCTGTTGTTGTGGTCGAGGTTGATAGCTCTGGACGCCCCAAGTTCCTCGCCTTTCCCAACGTCGATTATTTTGCCAGCTCCTCCAGTTCTGTTGAAGTCGTTGGTTAGGAATCCGTTCATAGTTCCACCGATGCCCGTACCAATTATGATCTCTGTAGTATCCTCTCCAACCTGGGTCTACATCAAAATAAAAACTTGGAACATTGTTATAATAACCCCAGCCCCGGTTATAATAATGTGAGCGATACCAACGGCCTTCCCAAAAACGCCACCACCAACCATTCCAGAAAAAGAGGTCTACCTCAATGTCAGGTACAGCGTAGACATACGTATCGGGTAACACTATTAACTCCGGTGGTGCGGCAAATACGATGGGTGGTGGTAGAGGAAAACTAATGCGTATATCTACCCCTGCCATCGTTGGAATAGGAACTACAATTACCAACGCCAAAAGCATTGTTCCAAAAAGTAACTTCTTCATTTTTTCCCTCCATTTTAATTGAAAAATGGGAACTGACAACCAAGATGCGTTTTTCCTCTTTGTAAAAATTCCTGATAATATTCAACCATCTATCCCATACTTTTTATAAATTCTACCCCCATCTGGTTCTCTGTATTCCAACTTATTGGCGCAATCCGATATATATTTTGACGTATTATTTAGGTCTTTTATTCAACTACCCCACAAAATTTTCCCCCAAATTTGGATGAGTGCCGCCACCACTTCTACCCCCATCCCGCCGGGTGAGAGAGTGAGGATAACACAAAGCGTTGAAATCTATGGGCAGTGAAAATTGACGATTAACGAGTGAAAGCGTGCATCGGACAGCATCCGTGGAAAAACCGAAAGAGGATTTGATTTTCTCGGCTATCATTTCGAGCCTGAGGAAATTTCACCTGCCTGAAAGACAATCAGTAATTTCATTAAAAAGGCTCTCCGGCTTTATGAACAGGAGCCGCCCCACCGAAAGATGAGGCGGCTCGGAGAGTACGTCCATAGATGAGCGTAGCCGGAACTACCAGCGATTGCGTCCGCTGCCACGACCGCCCCCAAAACCACCGCCGGATCGGCCACCTCCGCGAGGACTCTTTTCCTGCGCCTCGTTAACCTTAATGGTCTTGCCGTCAAGGTTTGTACCATCCATCTTGGATATCGCCGTTTTAGCATCGTCATCTTGAGCGAAGGTCACGAATCCAAAGCCCCGGGAGCGCCCCGTATCGCGGTCTGTGATGACCTTGGCTTCAGTGATTTCCCCATAGGACGCAAACGCCTGGCGCAGGCCGTCGTCCTTCGTGTCCCAGCTCAGACCCCCTACAAATAGTTTTTTAGCCATACTTTCTTACGCTCCTTTTCTGTGTCGCCTTGGGCGACGACCTTTGATCGGTAGCGCCCGCCATTCAGCGTTCGCCACGTTTACTTGCTTTTGTTGAATGCCCGAATCATTTGGGGGGATGGACTAGCAATTTCCCTCACTCCATCCAGCTCCGCCTCAGCAATGTGGGGATGTGAGTCCTCACACACGAGTCACTTTCAACCGATTGTATCAGCCTTGCCCATTCCTCATGAAACCACATCCTCCCTTACTGGAGGGGTGGACTCTGTAGTATTCGTGGTAAAGGAGAATAGGAAGTCTTTTTCCCGGGAAAGGGGTGTCGAGTTAAGGATTGGTTGGCTTTGTCTCTTCTTGCTCGACCTTCTCGGCGTCTGAAGACGTGCGATCTCCTTTATGAAATCGTCGCTGTCTTCTCTCTTCCTGTTTTTTCTGGCGGGACAATTCTTTCCGCCGTTTTTCGCCTTTATGAGCTCCAGCATGTTTTGGCAAAATACCCTCCTTATTCCAAAAGAAGTATAGCACGGAAAGGAAAAGAATTCCAATTCTTTTCCTCGAAATATTGTATTGTGGAACGAAAATGCAGAACCAATGTTTCAGGAAGCTATTGCTGAGTCCAATGCTGTTCGTCAGTAAGGTTCTAATTTTTACATATCTCTGACGAATCTGTTATAATTCACTTCCATATGGTAAAAAAATTACTTAAGGGAATTTCCTATCTCTGTCTCCATCATTATCGGAAGATCCTCCTCATTTTTTTCATCATTCTTGGAATCGCTTTTTTGCTTACTGGCAGGCTTCGTTTCGATCCCAACTTCCTCAAACTCTTTCCCGCTGAAAGAGGTCCCATCAAACTCTACATGGAAAACCTCCAAGAAGCAGGGACATTCGATCTCCTTTTCATCCTTTTAGAAAAGAAGGAGGGAGTTGATTCCCAGCGATTGATCGACTCGGGAAGAGAGATTTCTGAAAATTTGAAGAGGCTGGATATTGATGGAAAGAAAGCTTTCAAGTCGGTTCGATTCCAGAAGATTGAAGAAGAGGACCTGGCGGAAGTCAAACCCACCCTCACTCTTTTCATTACTCATCCTTATCTCTTTGTCGATCAAGAGGATATTTCCAAACTGAAGGAGAAATGGAACGAAGAGGGAATCAAAAAGCAGGTTCGAAAGAATAGGGTCACTTTGATCAGCCATGCCTCCTTTGCAATGAAGGACCTCATTCAGATTGACCCTTTTGAATTGCGCTGGCTCTTCATGGAGAAATGGAAGCAAGGGATGAAGGGGTTGGAATTCGATGAAGTGAGCAATTTCTTCCTCTCAAAAGATCAGAACTCCCTTCTGATCATCACAGAGCCTCAGCATCCTGCCACAGACCTCTCTTTTTCTAAATCTCTGATGGAGGCGCTGGAGAAATCCGTCTCTATCGCCCCTTCTACTCAGGACAAAAGCGTCAAGGTCTACTTAACCGGCGCCCATCCGATTGCCATGGCTGAATCGAAAGTCCTTCGATTCGATATGCAAAGTTCCTTTTTCTCCTCTTTGATCCTTGTACTGATTCTATTTTTCTATACCTACCGGAGATGGATTACCCTTCTCTTCGCCGGGCTTCCCCTTTTTGGAGGGATCCAGTTGACCATGGGGATTGCTTCCATCACATTAGGAAGCCTGAATATTCTGACCAGCGCCTTTGCTGCGATCCTGGTCGGTTTGGGGATTGACTTCGCTGTCCATATCTATGATCGGTATCACCAAGAGAGGGCATCCGGCGCTGATATCTCATCAGCCATTGAAACCACCCTCACACAGACGGGAAGGGGGACCTGGACCGGCGCTTTTACCACGATTTTCGCCTTTGCGGTCCTTTTATTCTCTCGAGTACAAGGGATTGTCGAACTGGCCTTTCTCGTGTCTGTCGGGCTCCTCTGTGCGCTTCTATGCATTTATTTTGTCCTTCCCTCCTTACTTGTCTGGATGGAAAAAAGGAAGAAACCTTATTCTTACATACCTCTTCAAACTTTCCGGTTCAAACCCCTTTCTTCTTTTCTGGAGAAAAACCCTTTGCTTTCGTTCTTTCTATTGATCGGAATCACGCTCTTCTTTCTCTTCTTTGCCTTACGCATCGAAGTGGAGAAGGATTTCAGAAACCTCAGACCGAAAGAAATAGAATCCCTTCAGGTCTTCGAACGAATGGCCAAGGCCTTTGGGGGAAGAAAGTTAGAGGCCATTACCATCCACGAAGGGAAGGATCTATCTTCTCTTCTATCCAAAGAGGAAGAAATCGCGAAGGCCTTTGACAGATACCAAAAAGAAGGAAAGATCGATTCCTTTGTCTCTCTCTCCCAGTTTATTCCTTCTCCTGAAAAACAGAGAAGGGTGGGTAGAGCGATTCAAGAATCGATTGATCTGGAGATGGCAAGAAAGAATTTTATCAAGGAACTGGAGGAAAATGGGTTCGAAGTAAGCGGGTTTCAGCCCTTCCTTCAGGGGCTTGAGGAGTTAAAAAAGGGGAATGAGAAGATCTATTCCCCTGAAATTCTGATCGCCTCTATGAATCAAGGGCCCCTCAAGAAAGGCCTAGAAAACCTCTTTGTTAAAAAAGGGGGAAATTACAAAATCGTATCCCATCTCTATTATCAGAAGGGAAAGCTCTCTCTTGACCAATTAGAAAAAGATCTTTCAGGCGTCTCCTTAACAGGTCCTGAGAAGGTGGAATCTGAGATTCTTCGAATCGTGAAAGAGGACCTTTTCCTTCTCACGCCGATCGCTTTTTTGATCGTCTTCTTATTGGTCTATCTCCATTTCAAAAGGTGGAAGACCACGCTTTTCACCTTGATGCCTTTGCTCATGGGTCTCATCTGGATGTTGGGAGCGATATCTCTCTTTGGGATTCGTATCAACTTTGTCAATGCCGTCATCCTTCCCATGATCATCGGAATGGGAATCGATAACAGCGTCCATTTGATGCACCGTTTTTTGGAAGGGGGCGGAAAAGATGCGGGCCAAGCCTTGCGAAGCACTGGGAGGGCAATGGCTATGTGCTCCCTGACCACCATGCTTGGATTTGGTTCCTTAGCCACTGCTCGATACCAGGCCCTCTCCACCATGGGATGGGTAACGATCCTGGGGATGGGGTTCTGTCTGATCGCTGCCCTCTGTTTTCTTCCAACACTTTTAATTCTTTCGAAGGAGAAATATGGGAAACGCTAAGAGATACGATGTCATCGTTATTGGGTCTGGAATGGGAGGGTTGGCCGCTGCCTCCCTTCTTGCGAAGAAAGGGTTGAAGACCCTTCTCCTCGAAAAAGAAAAACAGGTGGGAGGTTATGTGGTCTCTTTTAAGAGGAAGGGGTTCACCATTGATGCGACAGGCGCCTTTGTCGGAGGATGTCAGGAGGGCGGAGAATTTTATCAAATTCTTAAAGAGATTGGGGCACACGAGGAGATTGAATTTATTCCCATTCACCATATCCGAAACATCTATCCCGGTTTTGAAGTACATCTCTGTGACGGTGGATTCAGTTCCTATCCGGAGGCCCTCATGGCTCTCTTCCCTGAAGAGGAGAAAGGGTTGACGGCCTATCTCTCTCTGGTGAAACAAATTGGGAAGGAAGTGAAATCGTACTCTGAGATAACATTGATCAAAAAGATTCTCTTTCCCTTCACCTTCAGAAATCTTATCCGGTTTCACCGAACGAGTCACAGGGAAATTCTAAATCGCCTCTTTAGAGGAGGGGAGATCAAGATGGCCCTCCACACCCTTCCGATTACAGACCCCCCTTCGAGGCTCTCTTTTCTTTTCACAGCCATCCTGATCAGCAAGTCTCTTATGGGAGGCGTTTTTTATCCTAAAGGAGGCACGGGGAGGATTTCTAAAGCCATGGCCGACTCTTTTCTCCGTTCTGGCGGGGAGATTCATCTTCAAACAGAGGTGGATCAAATTCTGATAAAAGATGGAAGGGTCGAAGGGGCGCTGACAAAGGAAGGAGAAATATTTCAGGGACCCGTCGTTATTTCTGATGTCAACCCAAATCTTTTGGTCAAGATGCTTCCCTTTGAATTTCGAAAACATTTTGAAAAAAAGATCCGACATTTTGAATATTCCCTTTCCTGTTTCATCCTTTATATCGCCACGGATTTGGATCTAAAAAGTATGAACCTTCCTTATTTCACCTATCTCCGGTTCCTCTCTGACCTGGAGGAGGAAGATCGGATGTTTCAAAGAGGTGAGGTCCCGAAGAATCCGACGACGATGGTATCCATCCCCACACTTTTGGATCCTTCATTGGCTCCTTCGAAGCGCCACCTTATAAAGGTTTTGGTTAATGTCCCTTATCATCATCAAGAAGCATGGGGGAAGGGGGATCCTGGAAAATATAGCCGTATTAAAGAAGAGTTTTCTCAAAAGATTCTTCAACAGTTAGAAGGGAAGTTGATCCCTGGCCTGAGAAACCATCTCCTCTTTTATGAAGCTGCCACACCATTGACCTTAGAGCGATATACTGGAAATGAATTGGGTGCGATGTACGGCCTGGCCTCCACACCACAGCAGGTCGGGAATTTAAGACCTCCCCATCACACTCCTACCCCAGGCCTCTTTCAAGTCGGCCACTATACCCGACCCTCTCATGGTATTGTGGGGGCCAGCCTCTCAGGAAGTTTTGCCGCCAGAGCGATCCTCAAAAAGCTGCATAGAGTGTAGCGCCAAAAATCCCAAATCACAAATTTCCTGCCTACCGCAGGCAGGTATGAATGATTAAAATTCTTCGAATATTTAGGTTGGTTAAGGTTACGGTTACGAGGCCCGTTTGGTTTAAGGTTAAAGGGTTACGTGCTTGCACGCCATAGTGCCCGCCTGCCAAAGAACTTGTTCGGCGGACAGGTGTTTCGGTACGCAGGCGTGAACTTCTCAAGCCGAAGGACGTAACCGTATGACGAAACGGGCATCTTTACCGTAGCCGATGGACGAAGCCCTTATTTTTTGCGCTATGCGCCATGCGATTTTTTCTGTGATGAGGTTGAAATACCCATTCAGGCATTTTACAATTCCACAGATGGGAAAATTTGACTGTATTTTTCTCCATGTCCCCAAGCTGACCAATTATTACCGGCCAATCAATCATTTCATCTGGATCAATTTCCTTCCCATGGGGCTCCTTGGATTGGCCGACCTTCTCCACCGCCATAACATTTCCACTCAAGTCGTACACATGGGGGTGGAGTGGATTGAAGATCATAGTTTTTCTATTATTGAATATATCAGAGAGAAGGCCCCTCGAATCGTTGCCATCGACCTTCACTGGCACCATCAGAGCTATGATGTGATGGAAGTGGTCAAAAAGGTGAAAGCCGCATTTCCCTCTGTCTATATTCTTCTCGGGGGATATACCGCCAGTTTTTTCCATGAAGAGATCATGAGGAACTTTGACGGGGTCGATGGGATCATTCGCGGTGAAGCGGAAGCTCCCATTTTGGAACTGGCGAATGCGCTCCTGCAAGGGAAGGAAGATCTTTTTTCCGTTCCCAACCTCACATGGAGGAGAAAGGGAAGGATCCTTATTAATCCTCTCTCCTATGTCGCCTCAGAGAAAGAACTGAATGAACTCACATTCACCAACTTCCCGTTGTTGAAAAATCATCCCACCTACATCCGTTATATCGGTCAACCCTTCTATGTCAAGGGAGTTTCCAAGGAGAAAAATTTCTGGATGTATTCTCTCAAATCACCCATCTATCATCTCACCGTGGGCAGAGGGTGCCCTGTTCAATGCACCTGGTGCGGCGGCGGTCGTTCCTCTCTGGAGACCATCACCGGCAGGAAAGAGGTGACCTTTAGAGGGGTAGAGAATGTTCTCCAATCCATTCGAGAAGCAGTCTCTTATGGGTATGAGACATTCCACATTTGCTTCGATCCTTATCCCCACAGGCCGGAATATTTTCTCGAGCTTTTCTCCCGTATCCGGGAGGAAAAGATTAGGATGGAATGTTTCTTCGAATCCTTCGGGCTTCCCACAATCGATTTTATCAAGTCTTTTAAAGAAACCTTTCCCGGGCCCAAGTCCCTCATTGCTCTCTCCCCTGACGTGGGGTCGGACCAAATGAGAAAGATTCATAAGGGATATGCCTATTCCAATCAGGCCCTGTTGGAGTCTCTTGACCAGTTAAAAGCCAATGGAGTCTTCTGTGACCTTTTCTTCACCCTCGGTGTGCCTTTTGAAAAGGAGGCGGATGTTCAACAGACGATTCGACTCCAGAAGATGATCCGAGGCCGG
>PEUO01000096.1:6980-9088 GCA_002780715.1 Deltaproteobacteria bacterium CG03_land_8_20_14_0_80_45_14 | reverse complement strand
ATGGAGCCGGGCTCGCGCTGGCACCTCGATCCCGAGGAATATGGCGTCAAAACCTCGCTGAACCATTTTATGGATTTTTACCATTACCATTCTGGAGACAAGAGCGCTTTCTCTTCTTTAGGATATTGGATTCCAGATTACTTTGACGGGGAGATAGATGCGAAAGGATTTGAGGAGGCATTGCAGAGGATCAAATGCCGCCATTTTTGCTTCATCCATCCTGAGGCCAGAAAATCGTCCACCCCCTTCTGGGGAAGGAGACTCTGTGATCTTTCGAGTCTATTTTGGAAAGTAAAAGGCTTCGCTTCCAGCCATAAATCAAAGTCCTGAAACAGGGCCTCCACCCCTCGCTTTCTGGAAAAACCCATCATCTGATTGGCGAGAAGGAATTCTCTTTGATGAAACCAACCGCTTACCTTATCAATACATCGAGGGGGCCTATCATTGATGAAAAAGCTCTGGTGAAGGCTCTTCAGGAGAAGAGAATCGCCGGTGCGGGGCTGGATGTTTATGAAAACGAGCCGGGCTTAGCTCCAGGGCTGATGGAATGTAAAAATGTGGCGCTCCTTCCCCATCTTGGGAGCGCTTCCCGAGAAACTCGAGATAAAATGGCAACCATAGCCTCGACCAATGCCCTCTCTTTATTGAAAAAAAAGGAAGCGCCCAACACAGTAAACCCAGAAGTTTATCACACCGACGCCTATCGTCGTCGAATTCGAGCTTCCTGATCAGCAGATTTCAATTGATCTCTTCTTTTAGTTCCTTCCCTTTATTTTGTTCTGAAATCAAGCAGAGCAGATCCTTTGAGGGGTTGTCCTTGTTTCAAAGCGTTCTGAAGGGAAGTCATGAGAAGGCGGAGTGGCAAATCTTGGGGGAAGATGACTTGGGCCCTGTGGAAGTTTGACATAGCGTCATCAAGGCGGCCAGCCTTGAATAATTCTATTCCCTCAGACATGATGGGTTCAATTTGATCTTTGAGATGGCGCACTTCTGGTTGATCTTGATCGTACACTTCGATAGCGCCTATTGGAACTGAACTGCCCTTGACCGAAACCTCTCCCAGCTTCCGGAATCGGTGGCCGTGTCCATTTGGCAACTGATTAGCGACCTGATCTGAAATGAGCATGTCTATGCCCAATGGTCTGGTTAACTCTTCAAGGCGCTTAGCCAGGTTGACGGTAAGACCGAGGACAGTGGAGTCCATTCGTTTTGGAGAGCCGATGGTTCCAAGGATGACTGGCCCAGTGTGTAGACCGATGCCGATTTGAATGGCCTGGTCAGTGGGGCGATTTTTATCCGTATTGATGGACTTGACTACAGTCAGGATATCTACTCCACAGGCCACGGCCCTTTGAGCTGAATCATCTCCTTCGAAGATACATAAGATCATATCACCGAGGAATTTGTCAATCACTCCTCGCCGCCAATCTACCACCCGGGTAATTCGTTCAAAGAGGTGATTGATAAGGGCGATCAACTCACTCGGGTTAACTCGCTCAGACAAAGCCGTAAACCCCCGGACGTCACAAGAAAGAACCGTAACCCATTGCTGGTCAGCCTCACCCAAACGTATTGACCTCAAACCTTGGGCAGCGATGCGGCGAAGATAAGCAGGAGGGACGAAATGCTCGAAGACATCCCGGGCCTCGCGAACAGCTTGCTCCAGGGAACGAAAATGGAGGGCAACAGCAATGGTCAAGGAAACCGAGAGCCAAAAGGAGGTGAACCAAAGGATCTGACCCTTGATAAAGATGGCTACCCATGTAGAGCGTATCCCGTCATGAAGGCCGCCTAAAAACCAGAATAACAATCCAATACCGACAGGCAGTAGGTATACTGGTCGTTTGCCCTTGAATCGCAGGAATCTAACTGTCACTTGGCAGAAGTAAAAAAGACAGACCGATAGACAGAAAAAATGGATCAGTGGCCTCAGAAGTTTCGATTGAGGCCTTAATATATTTTCAGCAATCTGGTGGGGCTCCAGTGGGAGTCCTAAGCACCAATCCCCCTTACCCCAAAGAGCTAAGGCAGCCAAGCATAAACTTATTCCAGTGACCGTTCTCGGTAACCAACCTGGTTTTTCATCAAAGAGGGCCGAGATAAACCAG
>PEUO01000096.1:0-6967 GCA_002780715.1 Deltaproteobacteria bacterium CG03_land_8_20_14_0_80_45_14 | reverse complement strand
GCAAGAGGACTACCGAGGCAAGATCAATCCTGTATCCCAAAAGGATGGAATCTGGAGATTTTTGGAGGCCGTAAATGACCCAGCCTAAAAAGAGAAAGGTCGAGAAGAGATAGAAAAAGAAGAGACTTCGTAATGGACGGTAGTGGCGGTAGAGGACTAAGGTCACTAAACACAAAATAGCCATGACCGCATTTGTCGCAAAGCCAAAGAAGGGACCGACACTGTAATGAGGAAGGGATTCAGGCAACATGGCAATGAATGAACTTCAAGAGAATCTTAATATTGATCCGAGTCTAATAATTCAGGATAAATAAGTCAACCCTATTCGAAGGGATGGTTGCCTTCAGGTCTCCAACGAATAGTAGTCTTTTCCTTCTTTTTCCTTGAGCCTGACGATTCCCTTTTCCTTCAAAATCTCTAAATGGCCAACAGCCTCGGAGATTCCAAGAAAGATCTCGAAAGGAGGGACTCCTGGAAATAAATCCATTGCGATTTCATAGGGGGTCTTTTCCTTTTTGGATAAAGAGAAAAGTACGCGGTCCATTCGCTCTTTGTGATGGGCGAAGATCTTTTGAATTAAACCTTTCACATCATCGATCTCTTCCCCATGGCCAGGGAGGAGAAGCGAGATGTCCAACCTCTCTATTTTTTCTAATGAGGTTAAATAATCCTTCAAGCTTGGATAACGGAAAGGTGATTTGTATTCAGGAACATTTAAGACGGGATTAGGAGTGATCTCTTTTAGGAGGTGATCTCCGGTAAATAAAATTTTTTTCTCCGGCCAATGAAAACAGATTAAGCCAGGACTATGACCAGGACAGAGAATGGTTTTCCACGTCATCAATTTAAAAGAGACCGTATCCCCATCGTTCAGGAAAAAGGCCTCTTCCAGAGGGTCAGCCATGCTCTGGGCAGATTCGATATATTGAATCGCTTCATTGACCAAAGCTTCCGGCGCTCCGTTTCTCAACAAGATCGACTTCAAAAAACCCAGGGAATGGATGACCGACCGAATCTTTCCATATTCCTTTGGATGAATATAGATTGGAGCGCCAGAGAGTGAGAATAACCTTTTGGCCTGACCATAGTGATCGATATGGCCATGGGTGATGAGAATCCGCTCAATCGAATTCAGGCCGTAACCAATGGTTTCCAACCCTTTTTTCAATGTTTCGAATGAAGCCTCAGTCTTTATCCCTGCATCGATAAGGGTTCTGGGAGAATCATCAATAAAGTAGACATTCATTGTCTTGAGGGGAAACGGGATGGGGATCTCAATTTTATAAATTTTATCGGTGATCTGTTGAATCATCGTTTTTTCCTCTGATGCTTTGGGTAGGCATTGGTAAATGCAGAGACCAATTTCCAAGCGATTTGAGGCTAACATAGAATAAACTGCTTTTCAAAAGAATTATTGGAAACGCCAATTTATGTTTATAGACCTTTAAGAATAGTTATAAAAATATCGTCTCTAATTTTAGAAAAGGGATAAGAAAATTTCTAAAAGAGATTTTTGGAAAAGTCCTGAAATCTCTGAAGAAAGCATATCGTAGTTTTTCAGAGCTCCCTAAATTTTCCCTTGACAACACAAAATATTGTGGTAAGTATTCTAATATTGCTTATATTTAGTGGAGGAGGGAAGAAGATGGAGTTGGCTCAACTGACACAAAATGCCATGACCGTATTGAAGAAGCGTTATCTCCAAAAAGACCCTCAAGGAAATGTTGTGGAAACACCTGAAGAGCTTTTTCGACGTGTGGCAAAGAATATTGCTCAAGCGGACCGGTTCTATCACCCCGAGATCGATCTCCCTCCCATTGAAGACGAATTCTATTCTTTGATGGCTTCCTTGGACTTCCTTCCCAACTCTCCCACTTTGATGAATGCGGGGAGAGAGCTTCAACAACTCTCTGCCTGTTTTGTTCTCCCTGTGGGAGATTCCATGGATGAAATCTTCGATGCCGTGAAACAAATGGCCTTAATTCAAAAAAGCGGGGGGGGAACTGGTTTTTCCTTCTCCCGGATCAGGCCGAGAAATGATGTGGTGGGTTCGACGCAGGGAGTTTCAAGCGGTCCTGTCTCTTTTATGAGTGTTTTTGATGCAGCAACAGAGACGATCAAACAAGGAGGAACACGAAGGGGAGCGAATATGGGCATCCTTCGTGTGGACCATCCTGACATTCTCGATTTCATCCAATGCAAAGAAGGCGACCATCACTTCAACAATTTCAATATCTCGGTGGCTGCCACCAATGAATTCATGGAGGCCGTAGAAAGAGATAAGGAGTATACTCTTCGAAATCCAAGGACGAATGAAGTCATTCGTCCTCTCAATGCCCGTGGAGTTTTTGAGAAGATGGTCTATTACGCTTGGAAGAACGGGGATCCAGGAATCATCTTCATCGATCGGATCAATGAAGACAACCCCACTCCTCAAGTGGGAGGGATTGAAAGCACCAATCCTTGTGGGGAACAACCCCTTCTCCCCTATGAGTCTTGCAATCTTGGTTCCATCAATCTTTCCAACATGGTCCGAAACGGAGCCATTGATTGGGAAAGATTAGGTTCGGCCACTGAAAGAGCTGTTCATTTTTTAGATAATGTGATCGAGATGAATCGCTATACTCTTCCTCAGATTGAAGCGATGACCAAAGCGAATCGAAAGATCGGTCTGGGAGTGATGGGGTTTGCTGACCTTCTCATTCTGTTGGGAATTCCCTACAACAGCCCGAAAGCCTTAGAGATCGGGGGAAAGGTGATGGCCTTTATTCAGAAGAAGGCGAGAGAGGCCTCCAGAGAGTTGGCTCTGAAAAGAGGATCTTTTCCTAATTTCGAAGGGAGTACCCTAAAAGGCCGCTGGGATGCGATGAGAAATGCGACGGTCACCACCATTGCCCCCGCTGGAACCATCTCCATTATTGCAGGAACCTCCTCGGGGATTGAGCCCATCTTTGCTCTGGCCTTTATCCGCCACGTCTTGGAAGGTAAGGAGCTTTTGGAAATCAATCCATACTTTGAGACATTGGCAAAGCAGGAAGGATTCTATTCAGAAGAGCTGATGAGGAAGATCGCTCACAGCGGGAATACCCAAAATATTAAAGAAGTCCCAGAGAACATCCGAAAGCTCTTTGTGACCGCCCATGACATCACTCCTGAGGACCATATCCGGATGCAGGCAGCTTTTCAGAAATATACAGACAATGCCGTTTCCAAGACCGTCAATTTCCCTCATGAGGCGGCCGTCGATGATGTGGCTAAGGTCTATAAGTTGGCCTACGAATTGGGTTGCAAGGGAGTCACCATCTACCGGGACAGGAGTCGAACGAAACAAGTCCTTTATAAAGGGATGGTTTCCCCGAGCGAAGATCGATTGAAGGAGGAAGAGGAGCTTCGCGAGGGGGAGAGAAAACCCAAGGCTCGCCAGGATGTGATTCATGGTTCCACCCGAAAGGTCCGTACCGGTTGTGGAAATCTCTATGTGACAGTAAACGAAGATGAGGAGGGGAAGCTTTTTGAGATCTTCAATCAGATAGGAAAAGCCGGAGGTTGTGCGGCCTCTCAATCTGAGGCAATCGGCCGGCTTGTCTCTCTGGCTTTTCGGTCCGGGATTGAACCAGAAGACATCATTCGACAACTGAAAGGCATCAGTTGCCATACGCCGGTCTGGTACCGGGAGGGAAAGATCCTCTCATGCTCGGATGCAGTGGCCAAAGCCATCGAATGGCATCTTCAAGAGAAGGGGAGGAGGACAAAGATCGAGCCCGAAATTAGAATCCCCGTTCCAAAACATCCTTCAAAAGAAGAGGGAGGGTTTTTTCATCGAAGTTTAGGTCTGATCTTCCAAAGGGGGGCATGCCCCGAATGTGGAGGACCTCTTATCTTTGAAGAAGGTTGTGTAAAGTGCTTCTGCGGTTATTCAGACTGCGGGTAAAAGAATGCCTAGAGCATAGCGCAAAGCGTATAACCCAATAACCCAATAACCCAATAACTCATTAACTCAATAACTTAACTTTTGAAGACTCGATCTTTTAAGGCGGGAAATTCCCCTCGAGCCCTCAGGACGGTATCTCGCCCCACCTCTGCCCATCCAACACACTCCTCATCATTGTTTTTTTACATCAATGGGTTCTGATTTGTTCCAATGGGTAGCAACCATAAATTTAACCTGTCAAGGCCACCCGGGAAAAATATTTGCTTCCGAACAAAGAGTTGGTTTAATATAATTTTTAGTAGGTCATCAGAGATGAGACAGGGCAGATGGAAATTAGGGATTGGGGTTCTCCTTTTTATCGGAGCCCTTACGGGTTGGGGATCGACCGCCTATCCTAATGGGCAGAAACAGATCCCTGAACCCATACCCGGGCCAGGAAGGGTTTTTTTATATACGGCAAAAAAGTTTGGCGTTCCTATTCTCAAGGCTTCCATTAAAATTGAAAACGGATCTTCTGAACAGGGAAAGCCTCTTTACCGGGTTCACGCCTCCGTGGATTCTCTCCACTATTTTGGATTCTTATTCAGGATGAACAACCGCTTCCTCTCAACCATGCAAGCAGAGACCTGTTCTCCGGTCCGATATGTAAAAGAAATTGACCAGGAAGGTCTTCTGATGAAAAAGAAAAATTATATTCAAACGCTCACCTTCGATGCCTCTCATCAAAAGGTGGTGGTGGAGAAGAAGGGGGAGGATGGGAAGCAGGAGATTTCCCTTCCCCCTGAGACCTATGATCCCCTTTCGATGTTTGCCCGGTATTATTTGAGAGATGAATTTCATCCGGGTGAGGACATTCGGATATCCCTCTACGATGGGATGAAGTTACGCCAGATGGTTTTTCATTCAAAGAAGGAAAAAGTAAAATCAAAAATGTATGGAGAGGTAGAGGCGGTTTGCTTAGAGTCTACAACTTCTTTCTCCACCTTTGGGGATAAGGAAGGGATCATCCGCATCTGGTATACGAACGATAGGGAAAAGATTCCAATCTTAATAGAATTAGACCTTCCCATCGGGATTGTGAGATTTGAATTGGAAGAAGTAAGGGAGGGTTAAATATTAATCCCCCCTACCCCCCTTTAGCAAAGGGGGGTAGGGGGGATTTGAAAGGTATTTTCGAAGTGATTCTATGGAAGAACTCTTCACCGACATCCTTGTGATTGGCAGTGGCCTGGCTGGCCTCCTTGCTGCTTTAGAAGCAGAGAGGGCTGGTCTTCGTGTTCTCATGGTGGGAAAATTCGCCATTGGGATGGGAACGAATACTTCATTGGCCAATGGCGCCTTCACTGCTTCGAACTCCCGTTTTTCCAAAGAAAATCACCTCCAAGCGACCTTAGAATCCGGGAAGGGATTGAACCAGATCAGATTGGTCAAAACCCTCATTGAAAAAGGTCCTGAGGCCATAAAAAGATTGAGAGACTATGGAGCCCCCATCCTTGAGAGAGGAATGGGGTATATCATGGATCGTCCAGAGGGTTCCTCCCAACTGCCTGGTGTCCTCTTAATCAAACCTCTGATAGAAAGACTGAGAAACAGTTCCATCAAACTTTTACCAGGTTTGGTCATTTTTGATTTAGTAGTCGAAGAGGGCGAAGTTCGAGGGGCATTTGGATTTTTGAAAGACGGGAAGCCCTATTTGATTCAATCAAGAGCAGTCCTCCTCTCAACCGGCGGAGCAGGGGCCATCTATCGTAGAAATGACAATCAGAGAAGCATCCTCGGAGACGGATACGCCTTAGCCCTTCGTGCAGGCCTTCCCCTCTTCGACTTAGAATTTGTTCAATTTTATCCCTTTGCTTTAGGAGAGCCAAGGCTCTCCTCCTTTCTCCTTTATCCTCCCTATCCCAAAGAAGTCAGGTTGTTTGATGAGAAAGGGGAGGATCTTTTGGAGAGGTTTAACCTCCGAGGAGATTTAAACAGAGCCATCATTGTCCAAAGGGATCGCCTCTCCATTGCCTTATACAGCGCTACTCAGAGTGGAGATGTCTTTTTTGATCTGACCCAAGTCCCACAGGAAAAATGGGAGCATTATCCCTTTAACTTTCTCAAGAAATCGAAATTCCCTTTCCGTGAACGGCCTTTTCTGATCTCCCCGGCAGTCCATTTCTTTATGGGAGGAGTGGAGATTGATGAAAAGGCAGCAACGTCTCTCCCGGGCCTTTTTGCAGCAGGAGAAGTGGTCTGGGGGATTCATGGGGCTAATCGACTTGGGGGGAATGCATTGACGGAATGTGCAGTGTTTGGAGTCATTGGAGGGCAATCGGCAGCCGAATATGTCCACGAGAGAGAAAGAGAACAGAAATCATTTAATCTTTTCTCTGAAGACTTTATGAAAAAATGGGATCGAAAGGTCCGAACCTATCTCAGAAAAAGAAGAGGAACCTTTGACGAACCCAGATACCTGCTTAAGGATTTAAAAGATTTGGCCTGGAGATATGCCAGTCCTGTTCGAGAAGAGGAGTCGTTGAAAGAAGGGCTGGACCGGTTGGCCTCCATTGAAAAAAGAATCGAGAAAGTTTATCCCGCTACCTTGAAAGATCTTTTCAAAAAAAGAGATTTAGAAAATGTTGCCCTCCTTCTCAAAGCCATCTTAAAAGGAAGTTTGTTTCGAACAGAGAGCAGAGGTTCCTTCTTTCGGAAGGATTTTCCAGATCAGGATGATACAAATTGGTTGAAAAATACCTGTTACCGTCTTGAAAAAGGAGAACTTGAGATTACTCACATAGAAAAATCCGAAATTCGAAACAAGTTTAGAACATTTGAATTTTGAGATTGTTTCGAAATTCGTATTTCGTGCTTCGGATTTTCCTGACCCAAAGTTATGCCTATCAGCACAAAAAATGGAGATAAAGGTTTCGCCGGACTTTTGGGAGGGAGGCGTGTTCCAAAATACCATCTTAAGCCTGAGACCTATGGCACGGTGGACGAATTGAACTCTTTCCTTGGAATGGCAAGGGCGATTTCGAGGGATCGTAAGGT
>PEUO01000005.1 GCA_002780715.1 Deltaproteobacteria bacterium CG03_land_8_20_14_0_80_45_14 | reverse complement strand
TAAGACTATTCCACAGGGTCCTCGCAATGACTACTTTTCAGGGTCGTTCACTATAGATTAGGGTTTTGCCTGTAATTTCTATCTATCCCATTCCCATGGAATTATCAATGACCATGGGAGGTCCTTATTTTAAAAAGTTTCCCATTATCCTTGCCGGGACAATCATTGTAAAAAAAGGGAGCATATACATCGCCGCAAGGGTAGGTGAAAGAGGTCCAAAAAACTGTGATGAGAAGACAATAATCAATACATTATTTATATAGGCGAAGGATATAGCCCCAGCTAACCGATCCTCTTTTTTTCTACCCCAGGTCACTAAAAACCCAACCATATGATAGATAGCCGATAGGATAAAGGCTACCAGGATGATCTCTGCCAGCTTATTAAGTCTTTCCATGAAAAAGGATGAATACTTTGCGAACACACCCAGGTTAATGCAAGCAAAGATAACCAATGATACGGGAAACTGTGCTCTCTCCAATTTTTTCAAAAAGGAGGGAACTAAATGACGCAGTAAGATGACCCCAAAAGCAGGGACAAACACCACCATGGTTAAAATCTTCACCATGGACAAAAAGGAAACCTCAATGGTCTGTCCCATCAGGAACTCGACCAAGGCTGGAAGTGTAAAGGGAACTAAAAGAGAGGAAATGACCACCATCATCAAAACCAGCAAAGTGGTAGCATTTAAAAGACCAGAGATAAAAGGCGCTACCACACCGGTAGAGATTCCGGATAGAAGTAAGACAGGAAGAGCATATTCTGGCCAAATGGCCTGGGTAAGAAAAAAAAGACCTGCTGGAATAATCAATAGTTTTAACAAGCAAAGTATTAGAATAATAGAAGTCGTTTTTTTTATATTTTGGAGAACCTCGACAAACTCAATCTTTAAAAAACTGAGAAATAGTAAAAACATCATTAGATAAAGAGGATAAGGGAGAAAAACCTTTCCAAAATTTGGAAATCCTATGCCAGCCCCCATCGAACAAAAAATCACTAAAAGAAGGATAAGATCATTTTTTCGAACCACACCTGGTCTCCCTTTATCAAAAATAAAAACTAATCCCTCTATCTAAAATAAGGAATAGGTAAACCCCGCACCCCGTGTTAAAACACGGGGCTTTCTTTGAGGTAGACCCCGCACCTTATCAAAGGTGCGGGGTAGATATTTTGATGCACCCCTACATCCCTGTTCTGCCCGCCCCGCTTTGCGGAGCGAGGCCGGGGAAGAACGGAGCTTTACGGGGTGCAGGGTAAAGATATGAGAGTCATTAGATTAGAAGATTTCAGGAATTGTTGGAAAGACCTTGAAAGAGGATCTGAATAGTATATTGGCCAAATCGGCGACCCGATCAGACGCCGAAGTAAGATTTGATTACCTCCTCGTTGTCCATCAGCTCCTCTGCTTTACCCTCATATTTTATCTTTCCACTTTCGATGATATATGCATAGTCGGCCAATTCAAAGGCTTTTTTGGCATTTTGCTCCACCAGCAGAATTGAAGTCCCGGTGTCATGAATCTCCTTAAAGGCATCAAAGAGACTATCAACTAAAATCGGCGCCAAGCCACCGCTGGGTTCATCGAGGAGAAGGAGCTCAGGAACTTCCATTAGGCCGCATCCCACAGCAAGCATTTTTGACTCACCACCGCTCAATGTCTCTGCCCTTTGATTTTGCCGTTTCTTTAGCGCCGGGAACAAAGTAAAAACACTGTTCAGCCTTTCTTTATAAATTGAAGACTTCTTCGCCGAGGCTAACTTCAAATTCTCACTAATGTTAAGGGAAGGGAAGACATTACTTTCTTGGGGAACATAGGATATCCCTTCTATAGCTAATCTCTTTGGTTCCCATTTGGTAATATTTTTACTTTTGTATACCATTTCTCCCTTGTAGAGGGTGGTCAGCCTATAAATTGTCCTTAATAGAGTAGTTTTGCCAGCGCCATTAGGACCGATGACTACAGTGATTCTCCCTTCATCTACCTTAAGGCTAACATCCTTCAGGACAACTGCCTTCCCATAACCAGCAGTAACATTGTGGAGCTCGAATAATTCCATCTCAAGCTCCTCTCCCTAAATAAGCTTCCCTAACTTGCTCATTCTGCCGCACCTCTTCGGCGCTACCCTCCATTAGCTTCTCCCCATAATTCATGACAATAATCTTATCACATATGCCCATGATTACTTCCATCTTATGCTCCACGATTAAGAAAGTAAGCCCTTGTTCTTCCCTCATCCTCCGGATAAAGCTTACCACCATCGCTGTCTCACCGGCCATAGCCCCTGCTGTTGGTTCATCCAGGAGGAGCATCTCGGGTGCTGTTGCCAAAGCTTGTCCCAGTTCAAGCATTTTTCTCTGACCGCCGCTCAGGATGGCCGCAGGTTCGTTTCTTAACTCATAAAGCTTCATCGCCTCTAATATTTCTAATGATCTCTCTAAATTTTTTCTTTCTTGTTCTTTCACGCTTGCGGGATTTAATATGCCTCTCATTATTTTTTCACCCCTCTGATCCTTAAACCCCAACATGATGTTTTCAAGGAGGGTCATGATTTTTAGCTCGCGACTTATCTGAAAAGTTCTAGTGATACCTTTTTGACATATTTGGTCTGGCCGTAAACCAGTGATATCTTCCCCTTTAAATGTTACCCGGCCCGCATCAGGTTTGTACATACTGGTAATGACATTAAATAGAGTAGTTTTACCAGCGCCATTCGGACCAATTAAACCAACAATGGAACCCTTCTCCACCTCTATAGAGCAGTGATTTATTGCTCTTAAGCCCCCAAAGTCCTTTACAATCTCTTTAGCTTTTAGCATTATTGTGTCTCTTCCGTCTTTATCGCTTTCTCTGGTAATAATCCCCGTGGTCTAAGCCTCAAGACCACAATTAACAATATACCAACGGCAATATATCTCAAGGCCGGGATCAGCTGGGGCTGTCCGGATATGGAAGGTAGGAAACGGGTCCCCTGAATAAAAAGCCCCATAATGAGAGCGCCGCCTAAAATCGCCCCCCAATTATTCCCACTGCCACCAACGATTAGACAACCCCACATAAGGAATGTATAGGTAGGAATAAATTGATAGGGCTCGATGGCCGTTACGTACATAGCGAAAAGGGCGCCAGCAACCCCCATATAAATACCACCCAGGATAAATGTAAGCATCTTGAAGTGAGACACCGGCTTTCCCAAAAAGGAAGTCGCTACCTCGTCCTCCCTAATCGCCCTTAATACCCTGCCAAATGGGGAGGTAAAAAGGCGGCTTGCTATGATAAAAAACAATGTTAGTATAGCTAAGGTGAGGACAAGCATAATAATATCGCTGGCTAAACTTGCCGCTGGAAAGGAAGACTCGAATGGTCTTGCTATATTCCTTATTCCCTGCACCCCTCGAGTCAGCCACTTCTCATTGATGGCGACATACCTTAAAATCTCTGCCACGCCAATCGTTACGATAGCCAAGTAATCACCTCTCAGCCTGAGGGTAGGGATCCCTATAAGGAAAGCTAGGAAGCCGGATGTTACTGCCGCAGCAATAAGCCCTATTGGCCAGGAAAGGCCAAAGCCAACAGTATATCGCACCCCAAAGAGGTAAGATTCGCTGGGGGCTGAGATCAATATCGCAGAGGTATATGCCCCTATTAAGAAGAAACCAGCTACTCCAAAATCAAGAAGCCCACAATAGCCCCAACGTATGTTGAGCGCTAAGACAAGAATACAATATATAGCAACGATGGTTATTATCCCAATGATAAAAGAAGTCATGGCTAAAAACCTCTTTCCTTCCCAAGAATTCCACTCGGCCTAATTAAAAGACATAAGAACATAATGGCAAAGGCGATGGCTATCTTGTAAGGGGCTAAAGCAGAAAGGATGCCAGCGCATTCTGAAACTATACCAATGATCATTGCCCCAACCAAGGCTCCGACGAGATTGCCTACACCTCCTAGGATAAGAGCAGAAAAAAGGAACAATAGCGTGATAAAGCCTGTCCAAGGAGTGAGTGTAGTGATTAAAGCCAAAAATACCCCTCCTAATCCAGCGGTTGCGGAGCATATGATCCAAGTCCAGATGAATACCATCTCTGTATCGACGCCTCTAATCGTTGCTAGTTCTAAGTTATCAGCGGTTGCCCGCATCGCCCTTCCTATGCCAGTATACCGGAGCAGAGCGAAGATAGCACCTGTCAAAGCGAATGATAGTCCGATCAGAACTAACTGTATAGGGGTTATAATAAAAGGACCCAATCTTAGTCCGGTTTCAAAAGGAATGTTATATTTCTGCGGATTCGGCCCCCAAATCGCAAGCTCGGAATTATGGATGACGAAGGCCAAACCAAGTGAGGCAATGAGTAATACCAAAGGTCCATGCCTTCGTAAAGGTTTAAAGATTACCCAGTAGAAAATCACCCCTAAGATTGCAGAGATAATTAAAGAAAGTATCACAGAGGCAGGAAAATTTAGCCCCAGGGAGACATTAAAAAAAAGGACCAGGTATGCTGTCAGCCCCATTTGATCCCCGTATGCTAAATTAAAAAATTTGCAATTTCTGCAGAGCAAAGATAGAGCCAAAGACGGAAGAGCTAAAATTGCGCCCGCAATAATACCAAATCCTAAATAGATCATAAATTCCTAACCTTTTGACTGAACCCCAGGCGGGGTTAATTATCCTAACACCTGGGGCTCAGTACGGTTTACCCCGTTAGAATGCCTCGTGGCTTGCTACGGGGGTGATAAATTAAGAAATTTTCCGCTTTTCCCCACGGGGTATAATACCCCGTATGAAATTCTAACGAGGTTTACTTCCTCAACTTTAGCACTTCAGTTACAATTGAGCCAACCTCTTTGTCAGTCAAAGTACCTATTCTCTTTAGCTTGCCTTCCTCAATGACCACTACTTTCAAATAGGTAATGGCATTGCCATACTCATCAAAATCTTGGCTGCCGGCGACGCCGTCATAATCGATCTTCTGGCCCTGATGAAGTAACTTAGCACCCTCAGCGAAGTTAGTCACCTTCTTTCCAGGTGGGGAGGAAACCTTACGAATGTTTTTTAGGATTGCCTCCCGACTCACTTCTTTGGAAGCCTCCAGGGCCAAAGCAATAATGTTCATGGCATCATAGGCATTCTCTGCAAACTGTAGGACTCCGGGCTTGCCAGTAAATGCCTGCAAATTTTTGGCCCATGCCTCGTAACGCGGTGATATGAGAGCGCCTGGATTTACACCGATTACACCTTTGGAAGCTGGCCATGTAAACTGGGCAAACTTATCATTAACAAAGTCACTGCCAATCCATTGGCCCTTAAGTCCTAACTCGGTCCATTCCTTAAACACGATCGCTCCCTCTGGCGGTGAAAGTTCATACAAGATCACGTCCGGCTTATCTTTGGTTATTCTCAAAAGCTCTGAACGATAGGACGGAGCTCCCGGTGTGATGACAACATCTCCTACAATTGGAAGGCCCTTAACCCGGCAAGCCGGCTTGACAACGCCCTTGATGCTGGCAGCGCTCTCCGTATCCTCAAAGAACAAGGCGACTTTCTTGGCCCCCAACTCCTTTGCCTTATAGGTCATCCCTGATCCCATTACGGTATCGGATGACACGGTGCGATATACAATCTTTCCTCCCTGAGGATCTTTATCCAGCGCCGTTGTGCCCGCCGTTGGAGATATGATCAGAACCTTTCTTTCTACCCCCAAGGGGATGACGGAACGTATTGTTACCGAAGTAGGACCGATAATGGCGAGGACCTTATCAACATCCAGTAATTTTCTTGCTCCTGCTACCGCCGCATCCGCCTTAGCCTCGGTATCCGCTTCAACTTTTACAACAGGCCGCCCAAGAACCCCACCTGCCTCGTTGATCTCCTTTATAGCTAAATCAGCAGCAGGCACGCAACCGACCACCCAAGCTAAAGGACCAGTATAGGGAAGCAGAACTCCAATCTTAATAGGTTCCCCCGTAGGTTTAGCCTTCTGGGCAAAGACAGTCGACAAACCTATTACCATCAGAATAAGAACTAAAGTGACCCAAAGAATCTTTGTTTTCATTGACTTCACCTCCTCTGTAAGATTTAACCCTTTTCTTGATACATCGTTTCCTAACATTTGAATCACCTCCTTTCTCTGAATTTTTCTTGAAATTAAAACTTCTCCATAAAATGTTAAGCAGTTAGGAGCTCATCTTATTAAAAATGTCCTTTTCTGTCAAGGTATTATTTTTTTCATAAAATTAAAAAATTTTTAAGTTAAAATAAAAAATATTGACAGGTCCTGCAAAATATTTTAACTAAAAGTTGTGGTTAAAGAAGATATTAAGCATGAGGTGAAGAAGCTTCATATCGGGAAGAAGATTCGCGACCTCAGGAAGAAGGCAGGTCTCATCCTTCAAGACCTTTCTGATCGAACGGGTCTCTCCAAGCCCCTCCTCTCCCAGATTGAGAAGGAAGTGGTCTCTCCTCCCATCGCCACCCTCCTCAAAATTTCAAAGGCATTAAAGGTCAATATTGGTTTTTTCTTTCAAGATGGCGATCCAGAAGAAAAGGTGGTTCTGGTGAGAAAAGATGAAAGCAAGGTGATCGACTCCCGATATTTCGGCAGAGAAGAGAGTGGTTATTACTATGAGGCCCTTGCTTATAAGAAATCTA
>PEUO01000065.1:7479-7670 GCA_002780715.1 Deltaproteobacteria bacterium CG03_land_8_20_14_0_80_45_14 | reverse complement strand
CTCTTATTATTATTCCAATCAACGTATTCTGCCTTTTTATTTAACTCTTTTGTTATTTGCTCGGCATTAATTTGCTCTTTCCATTTACATTCGCAGAACAAAATTTCTTTTGTTTTTTCATTTAAAGCTGCAATATCTATTTCATACTGGTTTTTGTCTTTAGGGGCATTAGGAATTTTTCCCCATTGCTT
>PEUO01000065.1:7137-7411 GCA_002780715.1 Deltaproteobacteria bacterium CG03_land_8_20_14_0_80_45_14 | reverse complement strand
CCAGTTTCTCTTTATGAGTCGATTCTTCTTGAGCAAGGATCAAAAGCAATTTTTTCAACTTTGGTTCTGTCACCATCTTTTCTGTGGAAAGATAAAGGCGTTGGGATTTCTCCTCATTCTTGATAGCCATCCGAAGAAGGTCGGCATAACTCATATCTGAGCTAATAGGGACATCCTCCATCATCTCACTCATTCCCAACCCTTTGGTCTTTTTCAATTTCATCTGACCAATCTTCTTCAGATCAAATCCTTCGAGTTTTTTCTTGTGCCCTTC
>PEUO01000065.1:485-7091 GCA_002780715.1 Deltaproteobacteria bacterium CG03_land_8_20_14_0_80_45_14 | reverse complement strand
AAATCTTCTTGACTTCGGAAATGAGCCTTTCCGCCTCTTCCCTATTCTTTTCAGAAACCATGACGACTCCCCATCCTTTCTGGGGAATATAGAGCCCGTCATAAGCCGTATCGAGAAAGGATTTGATGAGAAATGGAATCCCAGCTTCTTGAAGGGCTTGAGAAATCCTATCCCCTTCAAATCGATTCTCAACCGTCCCAGCCTTCACCCATTGGTCTCTTGATTCCATTATTTTCATTATATAATGAATTAAGCATAACCTAAAGAATATTTTTTCGATCGCTCTTTTTTATTAACAGTCTCATAATAATAACGACATTTATTTGCAAAATCCCTCCCTACCTCCCTTTTGCCCTCCGGGTCAGAGACCGCTCTGGGTCGGAGACCTAAGGGAGGAATTACTCCTCTTTGAAAAAGAGGGGCGAGGGGAGATTTTCCAATGCCGATGTCAAACCAATTCTGAGACCTTTTTTGATCCAGAGACTGGCGTGAAAAATTCAGTTGAAAAATATATAATTGAGATTATAATGAGACGGTAAAAATCCAATCCAATAGCAGGGAGGCGATATGGCCACAAAGAAGATCGATGAAAAATCCTTCGGGGCAAAGATGAAACAACTTCGCCAAGTGAGAAAGATATCTTTTGAACAACTTGCCAACAAAACGGGATTTTCACAGCGGTATCTGAAAGAAATTGAAGAAGGGATTGCCATCCCTCCTGTCTCCGCCGTGATCCAGATCGCAAAGGCCCTTGCCATTGACTCGGGTTCCTTCCTCTCTGCTGAAGAGCAGGAAGCTTCAGTAAAAAGAAGAAGGGAAAGCTTCTACAAACGGACTCAAGCCTATTCTTATAAGACCCTCACTCCGGATGCCGAGACAAAACATATGAAGGCCTTCCTCGTCACCATCGATCCCAGACAGGATCATAAGATGGTGGAGTACAAGCATGAGGGGGAGGAATTTGTTTATGTCTTAAAAGGTCATGTCGAGGTGATGGTAGGAGAGAGTCAAAATCTTCTTAAAAAAGGACAAACCCTTCACTTCGATTCAGGCATCGCCCACAAACTGCGAAATGTCAGCGACGAAGAGGCCAAACTCCTCGTCATCATCTATACCCCGTAATCTTTGTGGAATAATGGAAAAGTGGAATGGTGGAATGCTGGGTTTCAAAAGTTCAAAACCATGCTATCTTTCTTCATTCTTCCAACATTCCAATGTTCCAATATCCCAGTCCCTCACTTTCTCCAGTTTCTGGGTACACCCGCAAAGGAGGCTTTCCGGTCCCACTCATCCAGTTGATTCTCGAAATATTGGATCGCAATGTTTATCCGATTCAGCTCGGTTTTTGCAGACTCTGTTCCACGACTCTCATAATTTTTCCTTAAATTTTTCAATATTTCTAAGAACCCTCTGTAGAAACGAAACTGGCTCACCCAGAAATCTCTTCCATAACCGCCTGGTCGGTCTGGGGATGGGACCCCCTGCATTGAAACAAGCGTCATCTTCCCTTGGATGGAATCGAGGGTCACTCTATACTTATTGAGAAAGGAGTTCCCTAAAAGCCCGTCTCCACCAGAAAGCATTGTGTAGATCACTGCTTCGACATTCTCCACTTCTGCCTTTCCTACCCGAACGGATTTCAATGTCACTAAGGGAGTGAGGATGTAACCGCTCACAGTGGTCATTGGGATGAATGGAGTGTTCTCATTGATCGTAATGTCCAGCTCCTTTGCTATCTGTGGATTGATCAAGATAAAGCTGGCCCCTGAATCGACTATTAAATGCCTTTTTACCCTTTCATTCAGAAGGACCTCGGTCGTCCAAACTTCTCCCCTCCGTAAAAGGTCTACTTCAGCTCCTTCAGGTTCAGAAGGCTTCGGGGCTTTATATGGAGGGGAAGATATTGATTTATCTTTCATTTCCGGAGCGGAGATCTCTTTCGTAGGCTTTCGTGTCTCAGCATCTGAGCGGTACTTCTCCGGAATATTTGAAAGATCGTCGGTAAAATGAACTGTCCCTTTTTCATCCACCCATTTATACATTTCTCCATAACTGGATGGCACCAAGACGACCAAAATAATGATGAGAAGAATAATAAACCTCATTTTCTCACTTCCTGTCCTTAAAAATGTACACATTCTACTCGCTCTGGCAGAGGATGTCAACCCTTCGACTCCTGGGCATAAATGCCAAGGCTCGCTCAGGGTTGACCCTGCACTTCGATAAACTCAGTGTCCTGAGCCTGCCGAAGGAAGCGGCGCTCTACACACTGTCCTAAAGGACAGGGCTTAACGCCGTCGAATGGGTCAATTGCCGTTTCCAGTCCACTCTGTTATAATTTTCGATATCTAAAAAATAAAAAGGAGGGCTTTATGGGAACGAAATCAGAAGAAAATTTAAAGGAAGCATTTGCAGGGGAATCTCAGGCCAATCGAAAATATCTCGCCTTTGCAAAGAAGGCCAATGAGGAAGGATTCTCGCAAGTGGCTAAACTCTTCAGGGCGGCTGCTGAAGCCGAAACCGTCCATGCCCATAACCATCTTCGGGCTTTGAAAGGGATCAAATCGACAAAGGAAAATCTTCAAGAGGCCATCGGCGGCGAAACCCATGAGTTCAAGAGCATGTACCCCGGGATGATGGAAGCCGCAAAGTCGGAGAAGAATGACGCAGCCTTCCAAACATTCCATTTCGCCAACGAGGTGGAGAAGATCCACGCTTCGCTTTACTCAAAAGCTTTGGAAAATATTGGGAAAAATGAACTTGTGGATTATTATGTCTGCCCTTATTGCGGCAATACGGTTGAAAAGGCAGCGCCGGATAAGTGCCCGATCTGCGGCGCCCCAGGCAAAAGTTTTATTAAGATTGCCTGATCTTAATTCTATACAACCTAAACAATTAACACCTTACAACCTTCCCTCCCCCTTCGATGGGGGAGGGCGGGGGTGGGGGTGGACAAAAGATACTTAATTCCCCCTCCCCTCCATCCCCTCCCACCAAGGGAGGGGAAAGTGGTGTGGATGAAAACCTACTTTCTCCATCCTGATTCGATTCGAAGCCTCTTTGACAACATTGCTCCCACCTATGACCTTCTCAATCACCTCCTCAGCCTGGGGAGGGATTTTTATTGGAGGAAAATGGCAGTCCAGGAGCTGAAAGGGCTCGAAGGCTGGATATTAGATATTGCTACTGGAACAGGGGATGTCGCCATCGAGATGATTCACCAGAATAATCATCATAGGAAGGTCTTCGGGTTGGATTTCTCTGAGCCCATGATCAAGAGAGCCCGGCGAAAGGTCTCTAAAAAAGGCCTGTCACAAACGATTACATTAAGCCTGGGAGATGCTCTCTCTCTTCCTTTCCGAGATAATACCTTTAGCGCCTCGATGATCGCCTTTGGTCTGAGGAATATTGTGAAGAAAGAACAGGCCCTTTCTGAAATGGTCCGAGTGATCAAAAAGGACGGAAAGGTGATTATTTTAGAATTCACTTTTCCCCAAAAGGAATTGATGAGAAGATTATATCCGATCTATTTTCAAAGGGTCCTCCCTCGGGTGGGAGGTTTCATCTCAGGCGATCGAGGAGCCTACGCCTATCTCCCAGAATCAGTTTTCCATTTTGCATCTGCTGAAAATTATGAGGAGATCATGAGGAAAGTTGGATTGGAAAATGTGGGCTTCCAATCATTGACTGGTGGGGTGGCTTCCGTTATCTCAGGAATAAAAAAGTGCTAAGGATTCGGCCTTTCTCTCTCCCCGATTTAGATTCCATTCTTCAAATCGAAAGTCAATCTTTTCCCAAATCGCCCTACCATTGGACCACCTTCCTTAACCTTCACACCCTCTATCCAGAAACCTTTTTGGTTTATGTCAACCCTTCGACTCCCCAGCCTGAAGACCAGGGCTTGCCTTCGACCCGAGACTTCGGCGAGCTCAGTCGAGCCGCTCAGGCCGAGGGGCTCAGGGTTGACCCTGAGCGGCGCTCCTCTACCTCGTTTTCAAAAGCGGGGTTTGGCGCCGCCGAATGGGTCAATACAAACCGTGGCCAAAAAGAAGAGGAGATTGGGGGATATATCATTTTCACTCAGGACGGGCATATTATTTCGATCGCCATCCACCCCCACCATCGAAGAAAAGGCATTGGGACACAACTTCTCCAGAGGGTGATGAAGACTCCCCATCTTAAAAAGGTGTGGGCAGAGGTGAGAAGAAGCAATGAGGGAGCCCAAGCCTTTTATTCTAAGATGGGATTTCAAATTACAGGTTGGGTTCCCAACTACTATGGAAATGAAGACGCCCTGGTCATTCAATGGAGTCCTGCCACAATCAAACAACAGGATTGACAAGAGTCATCCCCTTTGTTATGGATAAAGTCGCTAGTGGTGTGCGTCTAACACTTCTTTACATAAGTTCTGAAGCTGTCATTCCCGCGAAAGCGGGAATCCAGTTGAAAAGACTGGATTCCGGATCAAGTCCGGAATGACAATTAAAGTAAAGGGACTTCTGACGCAGTACACTAACAAAAAAGGGAGGACTTATGAGCGGAATTTTTGGAATTGTATCGAATAAAAATTGTGTAGATGACTTGCTTTACGGAACCGACTACCATTCCCATATGGGGACAGAATATGGAGGCATGGCCGTCTTCGGAAAGCAATTTTACCGCTCCATTCATGATATCACCAAATCCCAATTCAAATCGAAATTTTACGATGATTATAAAGAAATGAAGGGCCATCTGGGCATTGGGGTCATCAGCGATCGTGATCCCCAACCTCTGATCATCGGAACCAAGTTCGGCAACTTTGCTATTGTCGTTGCAGGTTTGATAGAGAATGTGAATGAGTTGGGTTCAGAACTTCTCAAAGAAGGGGAAACCTTCGGTGAGATGTCGAGTGGCGGAATCAACTCTGTGGAATTGATCGCCAAACTGATCACGAGGGGGCGAACCATTCCAGAAGGGATTGAAGGCGTGTACGACCGGATCAAAGGGTCAGCCTCTATTCTCCTCTTGAAAAAAGATGGGATCTATGCTGCCCGGGATCGTTTGGGGCGAACCCCTCTGGTCATCGGAGAAAAGGATGGAGAATTTGCCATTGCCACAGAAACGTGTTCCTTCTTAAATTTAGGTTTCCGAATTAAAAAATATCTTACCCCGGGTGAAATCGTATTTATCGGAAAATCAGGATTGGAAGAAAAGGCGCCTGGGAAAAAAATGAGCCAGATCTGCGCCTTCCTATGGATCTATACCGGTTATCCTGCCTCGAGTTATGAAGGCATCAGCGTGGAGTTGGTTAGAGAGCGATGTGGAAGGGCTCTGGCGACAAACGATGAAGTCAAGGCAGACCTTGTGGCGGGAGTCCCTGATTCGGGTGTGGGTCATGCCATTGGATATGCAATAGAATCAGGACTTCCCTATCGAAGACCATTGGTCAAATATACACCCGGATATGGACGGAGTTACACTCCCCCTTCCCAAGAAATGCGAGACCTCGTGGCGACGATGAAACTCATTCCCGTCGAGGAAGTGATCTGTGGAAATCGGATTGTCCTCTGTGAAGACTCCATCGTCAGGGGAACCCAATTAAAAAACTACACGATCAAAAAACTTTGGGAGTGCGGAGCCAAGGAAGTCCATATCCGACCTGCTTGTCCACCCTTGATGTTTCCATGCCGATTTGCCCTTTCCACCCGGTCGATCGAAGAGCTGGCAGCTCGAAAGGCTATCCGAGCCATCGAGGGAAAAGATATCGAAGATGTCAGGGGATACATCGATCAGCGATCAAAAAAGTACAAACAGATGGTGGATTGGATTGGAAAGGAATTGGGAGTGACCACACTGAGATACCAAAAAATCGAAGACATGGTTGAAGCGATCGGTCTCCCCAGAGAAAAACTCTGTCTCTACTGCTGGATCGGCGACTATTAAATTCTGGTTATTGAGTTATTGGGTCATTGAGTTATTGGGTATTTAAGACGCAATAACTAAAAGACTTAATGACAAAATGACTTGGTGACTCAATGACTTAAGCTTACGCTAAGGCGCAAAGATTCTAAAACCCTAAGACTTCCTACCACTTGAACTCTGTATTATTTCGAGAATCGTACAACATCCCCTGCTTTGATGCCTTGGGAAGAAAACCAACCTTTGTTCATTTCTAAAGCATAAAGGATGGGTTTGGGTGGGACATGGGAATCTAAGGTGAGAGGTTTCATATCCGTAATCCAAACAATCCGGCCGTCTTTATCAATGAAGGCAATGCTCAGTGGGATGAGGGTATTTTTCATCCAAAACCCGTGATAGTCCTCTTTTTCAAAGATAAAGAGCATTCCCTCATCCTTCCCCAAATGTTTTCTGCCCATCAATCCATGGTTTCTGTCTTCTGTAGTCTTGGCGACCTCCACCCAGATTTCTTTATGATGGAAGTAAAGAGGAATTTTGAGGATATTCTGAGAATGCGCAATAGGAATCCAGAGTAAAAATAGGATGAAAAGGATCCCTTCAATCCTTCGGTCCAGCCATCTCCTTTCCTTTTCCATCCCAATCCCTTTTTTCAAGCTGATCGACGAGGTTCCGAATTTCATCCTTGATCTTGCCCGTATTCCACTG
>PEUO01000065.1:0-311 GCA_002780715.1 Deltaproteobacteria bacterium CG03_land_8_20_14_0_80_45_14 | reverse complement strand
GCGGAGCGTCCAGCAGGACCAATTCGAAACAAATTCGAATAACCGAAATTCAAAATTCTAAACCGGACAATAAAGTGTTCTAACAAATTTGGTCATTCGGATTTAGGATTTGCCTGCCCTGTTAAGTTGTCTTGGATCGCTTCTGGTTTGATGGATCATGATGAGTCCGGAAAAGTGAACTCGTCAATTCCTGGCCAAATTACTTAACAGGGTAAAGATTTCGATATTCGAATTTCGAATTTTTCCTTATTGGCCTTTTTCCCCTCCCAATTGTTTCCTCAGCTTTTCATTAACCTTTAAAATTTGATCCA
>PEUO01000140.1:489-7089 GCA_002780715.1 Deltaproteobacteria bacterium CG03_land_8_20_14_0_80_45_14 | reverse complement strand
GCAAAGCTGGGCGGAAAAAGATGCGAGGGGATTGAAGCGCTTCATCCTCCTGTGATCACTTCCTATTCTGCCGATCGTTATCTCCTTGCCACAGGACGTTTTATCGGAGGAGGTCTGAAGGCAGACACAGAGAAGGTCTTTGAACCGATCTTTAAACTTCCGGTTCATCAACCCAGATCGCGAGAGGATTGGTTTGAAAAAAACCTTTTTACAGGCGCTCCTCACCCGATTCATCAGGCCGGTATTTTAACCGATCCATCCCTTCAACCGGTTGATGAAAGAGGAGACCTGATTTTAGAAAACATATGGGTAGCGGGCTCGATTTTGGCCCATCATCATTGTTTCGATGAAAAATCGAGAGAAGGGATTGAGATCGCCACGGGATATGCGGCAGCAAGGTATGGATTGGGGACTTTAAAATGAAGCTGGGTCTAAGTTTGGATCAGTTCTCTGCCACGGAAGGAGACACTTAAATATCGAAGCACGAAGCACGAAATTCGAAACAAATTCGAATGCCCAAAATTCGAAACTCAAAACTGGGAAATGATATGAGTTTGGAGAATTTGAACATTTGAATTTTGGATTTGCTTCGGATTTCGATATTCGGATTTCGGATTTTTACCAGACCGGATTTGGTTCAACTACTTATGGCTATTGCGATGAAAAAGGCGAATTGGCCGAAGAGCAATGCGGATGTTTGTATCTGCTGTGCGACCTGCATGGCGGTCTGTCCTGTTTCACGGGTGACCCCTGAATTTCCAGGTCCAAAGCAGGCAGGTCCTGGGGCCGAGCGATTCCGAAGGCCGGGTGAACCTTCTGCCGATGATTGGATTGACCTCTGCATTGGATGCCATCTCTGTGATATGGTTTGCTCCTCAGGTGTTAACATCTCTGAACTGAACCTTATCGCCAAAGCAAAATACCTGGATGAAAAAGGAAGGCCCTTTCGGGATTGGCTTCTCACTCATTCTTATCTTTATGGTCGGCTTGGATCACTTTTTTCCCCCCTCGCCAATCTTCTTCTTAGAAATTCCATGGTCAGATGGATGGTGGAGGCTATTTTAAGGATAGATAGAAGAAGAGAACTCCCCGGCTATGAATCTTTAACCTTCAGACAATGGTTTAGAAAGCATCAGTTTCGAGGTAATCACCAAAATCCTCCCTCACCCCCCCCTAGTCTCCGACCCAGAGCGGTCTCTGACCCGGAGGGAAAAGGGGGGAATGCCTACCTGCCGGTAGGCAGGGGGGGATTTGAACCTCATTCCAAAGATAGAAAAAAGATTGCCTATTTCTATGGCTGTTTTACCAATACTAATGAGGTCGATGTCGGAAAGGCAACGGTTCAAGTCCTCGAGGCAAATGGGTTCAAAGTCACACTTCCTCCTCAGCGATGCTGTGGTATTCCAATGCTCGGCAATGGAGATTTCAAAACAGCCAGAAAAATGGGCCTTTACAATGTTCCTTCATTTCTTAATGCCGTCCGCTCGGGTTCTGACATCCTCTTCTCTTCAACCAGTTGCGGTCATATGATCAAACATGAATATAGCCACCTCTTGTCCATCCCGGGTGCGGAGGAGGTGGCTCAGCATATTTTCGACATCTTTGAGTTTCTAAGAAATTTAAAAGAATCAAACGGCCTTAATACAAAATTCAACAAACTCTCATTGAAAGGAGCTTATTTTGCTCCGTGCCATTTAAGAGCTTTGGGTATTGGTCTCCCTGCCCTTGAGATTCTCCGACTCATTCCAGGCCTTAAAATTGACAATATCGAGGCGGATTGCTGTGGAATGGGAGGCACCTTTGGCTTCAAAAAGGAAAAATATGAAATATCTCAGGAGATTGGAAGAGATTTGGCAGAGGCGATTGATCGTTTAAAACCAGGGATCATCCTTTCTGACTGCGAAGGTTGTCGTATGCAGATTCGCCATCTCACCGGTCTGAAGGTTCTTCACCCCATCCAGATTTTAAGAGAAGCCCTTGTTCCAAAATAAAAGATGGGGAGTTGGGGAGTTGGGGAGTTGGGGTGAATTTTTCCTCTCTATCTCCCTATTATTAGGTCTTGGACGTCGGCGATGCTCTGAAAGACAAAGTCAGGGTGAATGGAGGATTCCTTGAGAGTCTTTTCGTCAGTCACACCAGTCAAAACAATTCCTGTAGCAATCCCAAAATCTTTCCCCATTTCGATATCGGTCTCCAGGCGGTCTCCAATGAGGATACAATCTTCAGGTTTTAATCCCATAACCTCTAAAGCTGTTTGAATGATGAGGGGAGAAGGCTTTCCCACGATGATTTCTACCTTCTTTCCTGTTACGGCTTCGATGGCTGCAATCATCCCTGCACAATCCGGGATCTCTCCGCCTTCTACTGGACAGGTCCGATCAGGATTGGTGGCGACAAAATGGGCTCCAAGTTTGATGGCCTGGAAGGCAATGTTCAGTTTTTGGTAATCAAATGTCCGATCAAACGCCGCAACCACATACTCGATCTCTTTTGGCTCATCGATGATTTTAAAACCGGCTCTTTTCAATTCTTCTATAAAAGGAGTCTCCCCCACTACAAAGAGTCTCGCCTGAGGGGCAATCTTTTTGAGATAATTGGTCATCACAAAGGTGGAGTTGATCACTTCATCAGGTTGGGTAGGGATGCCAAGCCGGGTCAGTTTGGAGGCATAATCTTCCCGGGTCTGGATAGGTTTATTGGAAAGGAAGACAACCCTCCTCTTATTTTCTCGAAGCAGTCGGATCACACCATCGGCGCCTGGGATGAGTTGATCACTTCGGTAAACCGTTCCATCGAGATCGAAAATAAATCCTTTAAACATCCCTCACACCTTTTCTTCTATTCCCCTTATAGGTAAGGGAGAATCTTTTGGATCAGATAGAAACTTAATCCCGCCATTCCTGCTGAGGCTGGGATAGTAATAAACCAAGCCAGGATGATATTCTTCGCCACTCCCCACCGGACCGCTGAGATCCTCTGACCAGCCCCAACGCCCATGATGCTGGAAGAAACAACGTGTGTCGTGGAGACTGGACCTCCAACCAAGGCTGCTCCTAAAATGACTGCTGCCGAGGAAGTTTGAGCACAGAAAGCATGAACGGATCTCAGGCGATAAATTTTCGAGCCCATGGTCTTGATGATTCGCCATCCTCCAGTCGCTGTTCCCAAGGCTGTCGCAGCGCCGCAACTTGCTATGACCCAGAAGGGAGCATGAAAGCTGGTAGAAAGCCCAAGGATGACAAAAGCCATTGAAATCAGCCCAATCGATTTTTGAACATCGTTGGAGCCATGGCTGAGAGCAAGGGCAATAGAAGAAGGAATCTGCATCCGATTAAAGAAGTAATTTATTTTAGGTGTAGCATTCCGAGAGAGATAGAAGGTAATTTGAAGAAAGAGCCAACCCATAAATAAACCCAACAGAGGAGAAAGTACCAGCGAACCCACTACATAAAGAAGGCCTCCCCACAGAACTTTATCCGGCCCATAAGCCACCAGTACCGCCCCTACCATTCCTCCAATCAATGCATGGGAAGAACTTGAGGGAAAACCAAAGAACCAGGTTATTAGGTTCCACAGGATGGCTCCCACGAGAGCAGCAATCAGGAAGGCGACAGAAATATGGATAGCCTCCGGGTCGTAGGCAGGAAGGTTTATAATATTTTCCCCTATCATTTTAGCCACCGCCGCTCCTAAAAAGAAAGGGGCAATAAATTCACAGGTAGCCGCCATGAGAAGGGCTTTTCTCGGAGAAATAGCCTTGGTCATAATAATTGTTGATACGACATTCGCAGCATCATGAAAGCCATTGGAGTAGGCAAAGAAAAGGGCAAGCAAAGTAACGACGGCGGCCAACCACATTATCCAAACACCCCTCCCATTTTGGTCCCGGCAACCTTACTGATCGAAAAAAGCCAAATCCCTACGAAGTCGATGAGAAAAACCTTTCCATGAAGCTTCACTGTCAGGGCAGTAGGACACATTTCTCTGGATTCAAGAACAGAAAAAGTTCCTCTCCTTCCTTTTGCATCAAGTCATAAGGGGCCTGCACTCTAATCATGGTGCTGTCTATATTCACAAATAAGTACAGAAAGTTGCCCAGATAGGCTCGATGCATGATGGTGGCTTTGAATAGATTGTCCCTACCCTCTCGCGGCTCTGTGAATATCTCTATGTCCTCAGGGCGTATAGAGATGTTAACTTTATTATTTGTGCTGGCCATTGCAGGGTCTGGAATCTTACAAAGCATCTTCTGGCCAAATTCGGTATGAACGTAGAGCAACCCTCTCTCCTTGAGCACCTCTAATATCTCGCCCGTTATGAAATTTGTGGTCCCTATGAAATCCGCAACAAATCTGGTGGCAGGCTTCTTGTAAATCTCCTCAGGGGTACCGACCTGAACGATGTTACCTGTATTCATGACCGATACACGATCGGAGATAACCATCGCCTCCGCCTGGTCATGGGTGACGTAGACCGATGTGATGCCCATACGTCTTACCAAGCTCTTGATTTCAAATCTCATTTTTTCTCTGAGCTTTGCATCAAGGTTGCTCAGTGGCTCGTCCAATAAGAGTACTTTCGGATTCCCCACAAGAGCCCTCGCAAGGGCTACCCGCTGCTGCTGGCCACCACTTAGTTGCCCGGGGAACCTTCCTTCCAGGCCTGTCAAACCCAATGATTCTAAAGTCTCTGCAACTTTTTTCTTTATAACTTTTTTGGGTAATTTCTGGATTTTCAAGCCGTAAGCGACGTTATCGAACACCCTCATATGAGGCCATACAGCATAATTTTGGAATACCATGCCAATTTCTCTTTTCGAGGGTGGGACAAACCCTTGCGAAAACATCGATTTCCCATCGATAATCACGTCTCCTTCATCCGGCTTCTCCAGGCCGGCGATGCAGCGCAACGTGGTCGTCTTACCGCATCCGCTGGGGCCAAGAAGGGTTAAAATTTCTCCCTGTTTCACTTCCAGCCATACGTGATTCACCGCCGCCACGTTCCCAAATTTTTTAAAGAGATTCTCGATCTTGATGAAGGCCATCTAATATCTCCCGCCTGAAGAACCCCAAGCCGCTCCGATGATCCCTCCTCCTATCCGTGACACAATCAGAAGGAGGATAAAGATGATCACGATCATAAAGAAGGCCATCGCTGCAGCGATTCCAAATTCCATCCCACGATGCCAATTCAGGAATATGCCTATGGGTAAAGTTTCCCATCCTCCCCTGTAAAGAAAAATCGCAGTGGATATCTCTTGAAAGGCCATGATAAAAAACATTACGATGCCAACGAATACTCCTTTCAATAATAAAGGGAAGGAAATATTTATAAAAGTTCTGAGCTTACCTGCACCCGACATCTCCGATGCCTCTTCAAGGGAGACGTCGAGCTGCAAGTAAGAGGCATGAGCCATTCTCACGAAGTAAGGAAGTCTCCGCACGAAGAGGGAAAGTGGCATGATGATCCAAAGTGTGGCTAAGGGTATCCCTTCCCAGAAGGCTAATAGGTAGCTGACACCGACTGCAATCCCTGGAAAAGCAAGCATCAGGGTAATCACGAAGTCGAGCGCTTCTTTCCCAATTATCTTGGTACGGGTGATAAGATAGGCTGCCGGGAGTCCAAAGGCTATCCCCCAAAGGAGCGCCACGCCGCTAAAAACAAAGGAATTTTTCAGCAGGCCCGGGCTTTCGAGGAATATGAGCTTGAAATTATCGAGGGTCCAATAAGTTGGAATCGGTGTAAGAGCCCATCTCCGGGAAAACGCGGATAATCCTAAAACAGTGGGGATGAGCAAAACGAGGATCGCAATCAAAACCATGTAAACATAAGACCAGAATCGTTTGAATGCTCCGGGTTCGATAATTCTCCCCTCCAGCGTTGTTCCTTTCGATAGAGAAGTATATTTCTTACTTTCCACCCACCTCTTAGAGATCAAGAACATAACAATGCAGATCACCGAAGAAACGACCACCGACACGATTCCCATATACTTGCGATACATATCCGTAAAGTGGTAGGCGATATTGATGTAGGAAATGGAGGGAAGAAAGTCAATCTGTCCAAAGATCAACGGCGTTAGCCAATCTGTGAAAGGCCACAAAAATACGATCACAGCGCCGGCCAGATAATTTGGAGTACATAGTGGCAGAGTAATTGTCAGAAATCTCTTAAAGCCCCCAGCCCCCTCTACTTCTGCTGCCTCCTCCAGGGAAGGATCTATGTTGGTAAAACCCGCCGATAGGCTGAGCACAATGAAGGGTAAAAGATGCAGGGCTTGAATGAACACGAGCCCGTGCAATCCGTAGATGAAGTTGACGGGTTTGGTGATAAGGCCCAACTGTAAAAGTAGCAGATTTAAGGTCCCTTGTTTTCCAAAGAAGACGATGAAGGCAAAGGCTCCGGCATAAGCAGGCAAAACAATGGGCAGCAGGATGAGCGCCGCAAGAAGAGTCTTCCCCTTAAGTCTATACCTCGCGAGAATGTAAGCCAGAGGTAACCCAAACACGGTGGCAGTAAGGAGCACCAGCAAACCCAAGAGCAGCGTATTGCCAAAGGTTTTGAGGTAATAGGTGTCCTTAAAGAAGTCTATGTAATTCT
>PEUO01000140.1:0-456 GCA_002780715.1 Deltaproteobacteria bacterium CG03_land_8_20_14_0_80_45_14 | reverse complement strand
AAAATGAGCCACAAAAGCGCTGAAAGGAATAGATTACCTCGGGACATATTTCGACCTTTCCCTTAAATTATAATACGGGCGAGCCATGGCTCGCCCGTACCTCCCAACGACTTGTTAAAGTTCCTACTTGTCACCCTCAACCAGGTCCTGAACCATGCCCTAAAACAAGTAATGTCACCCTTCTAATACAAATGCAAAAAATTATTTTACATGTAGGACAAGCCTTCAGCCTTGTCTAGGGCACCCCTAAAGGGTTGCCCTACAAAAGATTTAATGCGTCTGCATTAGTTTCAGGATCAAGGTCTAACGAATTCAGGATCTACCAATTTCAGGGTCTCGCATCACCGAGAAGCCGCCACCAGCAGCGCCCGAGCCTCAGATGCCGTTAATCTAGCGGTTGCGTAGGCGCCATCAAACTCGAAGAGTCTTCTGGCTTCTTTGATCTTCGCTTCAGCT
>PEUO01000087.1 GCA_002780715.1 Deltaproteobacteria bacterium CG03_land_8_20_14_0_80_45_14 | reverse complement strand
TTTCTTTCTTGACTCCTACCCGATTGAAATATGATGGAAAACTTTCTCCGGATTTGGAATTTCACATCCTATTTCGGAATCTCCTCAGGCGGATATCCCTTCTCTCCTATTTTCATTGCGGTGAAGAATTGAATCTTGATTTCAAAGGATTAATTGAGGAGGCAAAGGATGTAAAGGTTCAAAAGGAGAATCTGCGCTGGGTGGATTGGGAACGTTACTCCAATCGTCAGGAGACAAAGATGAAGATGGGGGGCTTCATCGGATCGGTCACCTTCACGGGTAATTTTAAAGAATTCCTCCCATTCTTAATCCTGGGTGAATATATCCATGTCGGAAAAGGAACCAGTTTTGGTTTGGGAAAATATAAAATATTACGAGACTGAAAGGCAATTATTCCCTTATTCTGGGTAAACCTGCCTATTATCCCCTCTCCCTTGAGGGACTGCGTCACAATGGGGAAAACAGTGAAAAATGTCATGCTTGTTTCAGCATCTAATAGAATCAAATACTTACGAGATCCTGAAATAAATTCAGACAAAACAATAATTACGAGACAGTCTCGGATGGGAGGGTAGGGGTGAGGGTGAAACGTTTTCAAAATGTTTCTTTTGTTGATTAGTTAAACAGAAGGACGTAGGATAGGTTTCATGAGCAAAAAGACCTATCGGGAAATTCTGATCTTCGTCACCGGAACGACTCCCCAAATCGTAACGGAAACGCTCTACTGCCTTACGCAGGGAACTGAACCTCCTGTCTCCCCGGATGAGATCCACGTTATTACCACTTTAAGTGGAAAGGAAAAGATAGAAGAAGAACTCCTCAAGAAAGGACGCCTGACAGGATTCTCAAAGGAATTTAATCTTCCCCCAATCCCCTTGACTCGGGAATCGATCCATGTCGTCGATGATGAAAAGGGCATCCCCCTGGAGGATATTCGAGAGGTTTCACATAATGAGTCTCTTGGCGATTTCATTGCCAATTTCATCAGAGAGAGAACAGAGGACCCGGGCGTGAGGCTCCATTGCTCATTAGCCGGGGGAAGAAAGACAATGTCCTTCTATCTTGGTTCAGCCCTTCAACTCTTTGGGAGACCATGGGATAAACTGTATCATGTTCTGGTAAGCCCTGAATTCGAATCCCATCCAGAGTTCTACTATAAACCCAGAAAGGACAGGGCTCTTGAATTGAAGGACTCCAATGGAAAGGCCATCAAAAGACTGCATACAAAAGATGCACAGATTTCACTTGCCGAACTTCCTTTTGTTCGTCTCAGAGATAAAGTTCCTCTTGATGGAAGAGGCTTTAAAGAGCTGGTGAGGGAAGGGCAAAAAGAGATCGATATGGCTTCGATCCAGCCTCCGGTCAGAGTGAATCTTTCTGAGAAGGTGATCTATATCGGCCATGTGGGAATCGATATGGTTCCAATACAGATGGTTTTATATGTGAATTTACTGAGACGAAAATTAGAAGGATGTCATTTCCCTGAAATGCCTTACTGCTTAGATTGCATTGACTGTTTTCCTTATCTTGGGGACTTGTCAAACAGGAAGACTCTTGACGAAATAGTAAAGGATTATCAAAGAGCGTATGGGCCTTCTTCAGGGAGGGTGGAAGAGTTTCGGCGACATTGGGAGAAGAAGGGTGGCATCGATTCAGATACCCTGAGGCAGAACATCAGCAAGATCAATACGACCTTGAAGGAATCCATAAAGGATGAAACATTATTGCCTTATTTTATCATTTCACCCATCGGCAAACACGGCAGCAAACGCTACGGCGTGAGGGTCGAAAAGGTGAAAATCAAGGTGGAGTCTTGAATTTTAAATCTTGAATTTTGAATTTGTTTTATTGAGTTGGAGGAGGTATGCCCAAAAGCTTTGAGGAGCTTCCCGTATGGCAGAAGGCAAGGGAGCTCGTTAAATACGTTTATGATCTCACAAGAAAGGAAGCATTCGGTAGGGATTTCAGTCTTGTCGATCAAATTAGGCGCGCTTCGACCTCTGCCATGTACAATATTGCCGAGGGATTCGAGCGGGGTTCGAATACGGAATTCATCCAGTTTCTATACATTTCAAAAGGCTCAGCCGGGGAAACAAGAACACAATTTTATGTCGCCTTTGACCAAAAGTACATCACACCGGAGGAGTTTAAGAAGGGTTTATTATTATGCAAGGACGTCTCCGGTCAATTGAGCGGGCTGATCGATTATCTGAAGGGGTCACGGCTTAAAGGAGAGAAGTTTAAGAAGGAGTACAAGAGCGCGAAAGATCGTTTTGAAGAAATGACCCGGCAACTCAATATTCCACATTCAAAATTCAATAGAAAAGATTCTGCCTCCGAAGGAGAATAGAAATGTTGAATCATAAATTTTGAATCTTGAATTTTGAATCTTAAATTTTGAATTTGTTTAATTCGGATGGAGGAAGAAATGGGATTTAATGAGAAGGAATACCTGTAGCCGCAGGCTTCAGCCTGCGATTGATCGAGGGGGGATTGAAATCGAAAGTTGAAGATGCGCCCCCCGCAGTGACATCTTGGACGAGAAACATATGGATATCGAGCAAAGAGATGATCAGATTTGGAAAATGAGGAGAGAAGGAGCGACTTTTTCTCAACTTGCCAGACATTTTCGCATTAGCCGCAATCGCGCACGAACCATTTACTGCCAAAAGAAAAACAAGATAGAGAATTTCGATAAATGGCCACTTTTAAAAAAAATGCTCTCCAGAAGGGTTCAAAATGTTCTGATTAAAGCCTTAGGAAGCGAGGAAATATTAGAGCATCCAGAAAAGCTTGCTTCCATGGGGCCAGATGCCTTTTCCAAGTGGCGAAATATGGGAAGAAAAAGCATCAATCAATTGATGGAAGCATTAGAGTCGCTTGGATACCCCGTCAATCGGGACATGAGGATGACCGACATGAAAAGCCAAAGTTATTTTCAGGTGGGTCGGGGTATTCTCCGTAAGTACTTTGACTATCACAGAAAGAATTCCATGGACGACACGGAATACATTCCTGTCGTCCGATTAATCATTGAAGGGATTGCCGAGGAAATGAAATCTTCTGGGGTTTTGGAGTCAAACTCCAAGGAGGTAGCCAAAAGACTCAAAGACTTCAACCGTCAGATGTATCAAAATATCTGGATCGAACACGCAAAAGAAGATTATGACCCCGAGGATGAAGAACCCTTTGATTTGGCAAAAGAATATGAATTAGCCAAATATAACTTTGATTACATCTACGACCATAGAAAACATCCACCCAATAGATAATTTCAAAACCCGAATCCTGAATTCGTTTTATCAGGTAGGAGTAAATCATGTACTTGGACGAAAAAGAATTTTAAATCTTGAATTTTGAATTTGGTTTTTAGTCATTAAATCTTGAATTTTTAATATTAAATTTTGAATTTGTTTAATTATGTTGGAGGAGAATAATGACTTCTGACGAATATACCAAGTTTGTTATCGGGGCACTTCTCCACGACATCGGAAAGTTCAAGCAACGTGTCCGGCTTCCCGAAGATAAAGGGAAGGACCATTCGACCATAGGGTACGAATGGCTAATGTCCCAGTATGGAGAAGGGTTAATCGCTGCAGCAGCCAGGGATCATCATGCCCGTGAAAAAGAAACCTGGGAAAGCAATTTGTCCCTTATCATTTATGAATCAGACAATCTTGCCGCGTCGGAAAGGAAGATCTATGATCCTGCTCTCGATATTGACCAATTCTGGCACCGCAGGGTTTTGCTTCTCTGCGATTTTAGCCGAATCCACCTTTCGGAAAAAGGCCACCCGAATTCTTGGGTTCCGAAATACTGGCCACTCGATGCGCTTGGGGATTGGATTGTCCCGCAAGAAAAATCTGAAGTGGAAACCGAAAAAGCTTATGAAATGCTCTGGGAAAAATTCAGCGGTGATTTTCATCTCTTGAAAAAAAAGGAAAATCACTACTCCATTGACCTGATACTTCACCTCCTTGAGAAATATACGTCCTTTATCCCATCTATCACGCTAAAAATTAAATCAGCCCAGGATGCAGAATCCTTCAAGAAACACCCGGATGTCTCCCTTTTTGATCATTCAAAGATAACAGCGGCTTCTGCAGGATCATTTCACCAGTATCTAAGAGCGACGTTTTCCGAGCACTGGAGCAAAAGGATATTGAAAGAAGAGATTACCATGGGATGGGAAGATGCTTCCTACCAGCCTTTCCTCCTGATTGGGGGCGATCTCTCCGGCGTACAGCGTTTTATTTATACCATTTCCTCCAAGGGTGCTCTCAAGTCACTCAAGGGAAGATCCTTTTTCCTTGAACTTCTTGCCGAGCATATCGTGGATTGTTTGGTTGAAGCAATGGGACTTACACGGTGCAATGTGTTGTTTACCGGAGGTGGACATTTCTATATCCTGGGACCCAACACAATTGAAGCCGTTAAGTCCATTTCGATAGTTCGAGAGGGTATAAACCGATACCTTTTCCAATCTTTCAACGGAGCCCTTTACCAGTGCATCGAGTGGATCTCTATGAGTAAGCGACATTTTAGGAATGCCACTGAAGTTTGGGCCGGGCTTTCTGAAAAGTTGGATCAGGCAAAGAAGCGGAAATGGCAAGATGAACTGGATCATTTGCTTGCTGGGCCGTCAATGCCCCACCTATCCTGTTTGACCGAGAGCTGCGAGGTCTGTGGAAGAGAGGATGATTCTGTTTATGATGGAGAGGTGAAAATGTGCTCCAGTTGCAAGGAGCAGTTTGAGTTTGGATCGGAGCTTCAAAAGATCAACAGAAAAGTAAATCTTTCAGAGGGAATGGGACTGGGAATCAAAGTTTGGGCGAAGAAGCCGCAAAATGCGGAGGGCATATTGGCTATCGGTGATGGCGATTTGAGAAGATATTACGTGCCGATGTCTTTTGATAAAGAATGTACGTCGGTCGGCGATGGTCTAATGTTTTACAGAATCAACGATTGGCATTTCGAGCACTATGACGGAAAATACGATCGTCCCATGTTGGCCGGAATCTATCATTTTAAAGACTTCGAAGATCTCGAAAGCCTTGTCGAAGACAATTTCGGATGGAACCGAGCAGCGGTTCTTAGGATGGATGTAGACCGCCTGGGGCAGATGTTTGGATCTGGACTCTCCCTGGAAGACAGATCTTTTTCACGGATGGCTTCTCTGTCGAGACAATTTTCTCTCTTTTTCAAGTATCACTTAAATGGGATTCTCGATTTTACCCGGACAGGCCGCTATAAGACCTTTCCCCGGAAAAATGTGGCAGGGAGGGAGAAGCATCGGGGTGGACGCCAGCTATCGGTGGTGTATTCGGGCGGAGACGATCTGTTCCTAATCGGGCACTGGCTCGACTGTCTCGAAGCAGCTTTTGACATCCACGAAGCGTTTAATCAATACACGGGAAACCCAGAGTTGACCTTGTCGGGAGGATATGCCCTGGGGGATTCTCATTACCCGGTTTACAGGTTTGCATCGGATTCAGGGAAAGCGGAACATGCAGCCAAGGGAAACGGGCGCGATTCGTTATGCTTCTTGGAATTTCCCTTCAAGTGGAGGGAGGCGGAGGAAATCGTGAAATTCCTCGAATCCGAAATGATGCCACTTCTTCAGACCACCCCCACCTGTGTTCAGCTACCCGAGGGATCTTTCTCGAAAGGGTTTTTATACAGACTTCTTGCTTTGATCCACGCATTTGAAAAGGAACAAGCATGGATACTTCCAAAAGTGGCCTACTTGGCAGGAAGAAACGGTCCACAAATGAACTGGCTTAAAGGAAAACTTACTGCATCAGAGGCTTGGATTCGATTAAAGGATGAACTTTTCAGAATGCCGGAACCGACCCGGCTGAAAAAACTTGAAGCGTCCATCTTGTGGACCTTGATGATGATGAGGAAAGGAGGAAACCAATGAACCAATCAGGCAAGAAAGAATATTATTCTTCAGGAGGAAGGGGAGGCCACGGCTACAAACAAGGTTCTGGTATGGGGGCTCAAGATAGAGAAGATAGTTGGAGCCGAAGGAGAGGAGAGGAATTGAAGGACTTATCAAAAATTGATGCGGCAAAAATTGTTGAGATTTCGGATGATGTTGGTAAACGCCTCAAAGAAGCCGATTTGAAAATCAACCAGATCAGAAGATTCCTCGATGAGGTGCGCCAAATTGAGTCAGACCTAAAAAGGGGAAGGTTTAACCCCGATCGCATTATTCTACTTCGGCCGAAGCTTGCTTACGCCGTCGGTCGCCAGCCAAAGGTGAAAGACCTAATGAATGTACTGGATCCGGCCCTTCAATCCGGGGCGAAATCGGAGGAGAATTTCAATAAACTGCTTCGGCTCATAGAAGGAATAGTTGCCTACCATCGCTACTATGGGGGGTCTAATTGAAGGAGGTATAACTAATGGAGACAAAGGATCAGAACAGAAAACTTTTGGGAAAAATTGAAATTAGCGGCGGTCTGAGTTGTCTTACCGGATTGCACATAGGGGCTTCCAAAGAAAATCTTGAAATCGGAGCCCTGGATTCGGCAGTTGTGCGGGACCCGATCTCTCAGGAGCCTTATATCCCGGGGTCTTCTCTCAAAGGAAAGCTGCGATCTTTGCTTGAGAAATCGGATATGCGCCTACAGCCGAATCGCGACGGAGGGAGCGGGATTAGCAGACATGAATGCAACGACTGGGACAAAGGGGAGAGCAATAATAGAAATTACGGAAGAAAAATAGCATTCTTGGGAGCTCTAAACTGCCCGGTTTGCCGTCTGTTTGGATCGACAGGACCGGGGGAAGAAAACCGGAACT
>PEUO01000085.1 GCA_002780715.1 Deltaproteobacteria bacterium CG03_land_8_20_14_0_80_45_14 | reverse complement strand
CAAAAGAAATAATGAAGGAAGATGTGATGAGAGAAGTTTTTAAGGCAACCCCTCATCTTTTAAAATTCCCCGTGAGAAGAATGTGGATCGACTACGATAAGGAGGCCGATGTTCTCTACATAAGCTTTAAAAGACCACAGAAAGCAACAGATTCGGAGATGCTGGGGGATGGGATCCTGGTTCGGTACAGGGGCGATGAGATTGTGGGGCTGACGGTATTAGAAGCATCTAAGAGAAATGGGCGTTATAAAAAACAAAAAATGCCTCATTGAGTTTTTTTGACCCATTCTCGGAAAAGGAATGGGCTTTTTGGTTTTGCCCCTTGCGACTCACGCCTCACGCCTTACGATGAAAGATACGCTATGCGCTATGCGTTGTGTTGATATGTGAAAGGTGAGGGAGGATGAGATTTCTGAAAGGCAAAATAAGTAGGAGGATTCAACAACGTTCCTAGAATTCAATTTGGGCTTTAGCCAGAGCAGAGGAGATCAGGGGAACATCAAAAGACAAGACCAGACCCCATGCGTTAAGCAATTTGCGACCGCATCGAAGATCATCTTGAGGTACCAATTTGGAACCTCAAACTGATTTATTGCTTTTTTGAGGGCAACATGGTGAGGGAGAATAAACCCTTAGTTCCGATCGAGAGAATCGAGCGATCAATCCTTCTGATTAGAGGCCAGAAAGTCATGATCGCTCGCGATTTGGCTTACCTCTATGGGGTTACCACGAAAGTTCTAAACCAGGCGGTCAAAAGGCATAAAGATAGGTTTCCTGAAGATTTCATGTTCCAGTTAACTATGGAAGAGGCGAAAATTTGGTGGACTGAAGTCAGAGGTAGTGGTTTAAGGTCACAAATTGTGACCTTAAAAAGAGGCCAGCACATCAAGTATCGCCCTTATGCCTTCACGGAACATGGAATATTGATGCTGTCTAGTGTCTTGAATAGCGAACGTGCCGTCCAAGTTAATATCGAGATCATGCGGACGTTTGTTCGTCTTCGAAGAATGCTTGCGTCGCACGCGGAATTGGCCCGCAAACTCGAAGCGCTGGAGAAAAGGTATGATGCTCAATTCAAAATAGTTTTCGATGCCATCCGGGAATTAATGAGGCCACCGGAACCCAAGAAGCGCCCTATCGGATTCCTTGTTGAGGAACCTAAGGTTCCTTATATCACAAAAATGAAGAGGAAAAGTTAGGTGTTAGGAAAGAGAAAGGATTCAGATTTGAGGATTCATAATATGTTTCTTAGATTCCCCCTTACGCCTGCCGCCTTGCGTTTCACGGTAGGGTATTAACGCTATGCTCTATGCGCTACCTGTCCTCCGTAGTCCCGCAAGACGGGACGTAGGAGGATGCGATATTTTGAGGTAACCATGTCAGCGATTGCATCCCTTGAAGATTTAAAATCAGCCCAGAAAGATCTTTGTTATTCTATGAGGGTTTGCCTCAAGCGACCTGCCCGCCGAAGCGGGTTCGCGCAGGCGGGAGCGATCCTTGAGCGTAGCGATCACTTAGAGATGGCGCAGGATAGGTTGGAAAAATATCTGTAAATTGTGGCTGGAAGAGCGTGCTCCTGAGGAATTGAAGGGTGGAAACGAGTGAGTGAAAAAATCCTTAAACCCGGCCAAATTCTAACTGGTTCACTCTTTAACGAGCCTATGAGGGTGGAGACGGTTCGTGTAAATGGGCCTGATACATGGATAGTTGGGTTGGTGGGCACGAGGTCGGAGCGGTTTCGAAGTGTAACCCTCACTTCACGAGATATTGAAGCATTAGCCATCTTTGATGTTACTTCTACTTATGACGGTGACGGCCGACTCCTTCGACTTGGCCTGCAGGCTTATTCACTTGGGATTGCTTATGAATTCGATCCCTATTTTGGGCTATCAATTTCTCGAGTAGACCCTCTTCCGCATCAGCTCGAGGCTGTTTATGACTATTTACTTAAAGTTGCCCGTGTCCGTTTCCTACTTGCTGATGATGCAGGAGCTGGGAAGACCATCATGGCAGGACTTCTCATCCGTGAGCTGAAACTGAGGGGACTTGCTGAACGTATTTTAATTGTCTGTCCAGCAAACCTCACATTTCAATGGCAACGGGAGATTAAAGAGAAGTTTGACGAGAAGTTTGAGGTTTTAAAAGGAGGCGATATTCGGGACCAGTTCGGTATAAACCAGTGGATGGAGAAAAAGCATGTTATTACCTCCCTCGATCTTGCGAAGCGGTCGGATATCCTGCCAGGACTTCGTCAGGTCTGTTGGGACCTTACGATCGTTGATGAGGCTCATCGGATGTCCGCCTCCGACCCAGAGCACAAAACTTTACGCTACCGTTTGGGTGAATTGATTCGTGACACAAGTGACCACCTGCTCCTCCTCACGGCGACTCCTCACAAGGGGGATCCGATTAATTTCAGCTTCTTCTTACAACTTCTCGATCAAGACGCCTATGCCGATGTTCGTTCTATTAGAGAGGCTATGGATCGCCGAAGAGCTCCTTTTTATCTTCGACGCACAAAGGAAGCCATGGTCTACTTCCCAGAACGTCAATCTGGTGGGACCTGGGTAGCGAAAAAGATTTTCACCAAACGTATTACTCATACCATTGATTTCCAGATCGATGGCGCTGAATTCGAACTCTATCGGGATGTGACTCGCTTCGTGAAGCAACAGAGCACTAAAGCAGCCGCTCAGGGCGATGATCCCCGTGCCCGCGCAGTCGGTTTCCTTATGTCTCTTTATCAGCGTCGGCTCGCCTCAAGCACCTATGCCATGCAACATTCTTTGGAGAACCGGGTTAAAAGGCTTGAGACAGGATTAAAGCGTGCACAGGAATTAATCAGTATGATGCCTCCAGATATTCCTGATCCAGAAGAATTGGAGGAGATGGAAGATTACGAACGAGAGCAATTGGAGAAAATGCTCGATGCCGTCACGCTCGCCTCAAATGCAGAGCAGATTCGAGAAGAGATCGAAGAGTTGAAACGACTTGCAGAGAAAGCTCGCTTTGTTGAGGATTCTGGAGCTGAAGCCAAATTGTCTCGCTTAAAGGATCTTCTTCAACAGGAGGGATTTTTTCACCATTCAGAAAAGAGGCTCCTCCTTTTTACTGAATTCAAAGATACGCTCGACTATCTTGTGGCCCGTCTAAAAGATTGGGGTTTTAAAGTCGGAACCATCCACGGAGGGATGAAATCCGGTTTCCGGGATCAACAGGGTACACGCCTCTATACAGAGCAGCAGTTTAAAGACGGAGACATTCAAATCCTGGTTGCCACTGAGGCAGCAGGTGAAGGTATCAACCTCCAATGCTGTCACATTCTATTTAACTATGACATACCCTGGAATCCTAATCGTCTTGAACAGAGAATGGGTCGGATTCATCGCTATGGCCAGTTGTTTGACTGCTTAATTTTTAACTTCGTCGCTACGAATACAATTGAGGGTCGAATACTTCAGCGTTTGCTTGAAAAACTTCAAGAGATCCGTGATGCCCTCGATGATGACGCAGTCTTCAATGTGGTTGGAGAGATTCTTCCTGCAGCTCATATTGAAAGGGTGTTAAGAGACTATTATGCTGGACGTTTAGGAGATGTAGATTTAGAAGACCGCCTTCTTAGGAATGTTGATGAGAAACAGTTCAGGGCCATTTGTCAGAATGCACTCGAGGGACTTGCATCAAAAAAACTGAACCTTGAGATGCTTGTTGAACGCCGAGCCAGAGCCCAGGAGCGCCGTGTTGTACCGGAAACGATTGCTCGTTTCATTCGAGAATCTGCCGATTATGTAGACCTATCTCTGAAACCTGTTCCATCTCTTCCACACACTTTTGAACCAGGAAGGACTCCCACAATACTTAAGAACTGCGAAAGTCAACCAGACTGGAAATTTCCACCGCTGGTTACAAAATATCCACGATTCTCAACTGACCGCGAAACAGCAGACACAAAGAATCTGGAATGGGTTACCCCTGGACACCCGCTTTTTGAAGCTCTCCGACGCCATGCCTTCAGCTTAGCCCAGGAGACTTTTGGGAAAGGAGCCTGTTTCTACTCTCTTCAACATGAAACTCCAGCCCGTCTTGATTTCTATAGAGCCCGAATAGTGGATGGCCTTGGTCAGGTAATCCATGAACGCCTCTTTGCAGTGGAGCTTTCGGCTAATGAAGAAGCCCGTTTGCGTGAACCAAACATACTTGGAAACTTCCTGCCTACGCCTCTTGCGAGGCTTCGGCAGGCAGACTCTTCCACTGATGTCCCTGAAAGTCTTCCCAATGTCGCTGCACTACCAGAAGCAACGGCCTGGCTTAATGAAAATGCACTCAGGCCTTTTTTAGAAGAAGTTCGGTCAGAACGGCTTTCAGAAATCGAACGTATTGCAACTCATGTTGAATTGTCGCTTACTGAACTTCTTCAAAAGGCCGATGAAGAGATAGGGAAATTAGCCTCTGAGGTTGAAAGGAAGGCTCCTGGAGCAGAAGGACGTCTTGCTCAGGCCGAATCTCGACATGCAGAACTTCTATCCCGCCGAGAAAAACGACGCCTCGAACTGGATCGGCAGCGAGCTTTATCCCTCCAATCTGTAGAACGGATTACAAGCGCTCTAATCCTTCCCCATCCTGAACGAGAAGCTCCGGAAGTTCGTAGACTGCAACCTGATTCAGAGGTCGAAGCAAGAGCGATGCTGGTGGCTATGGAATATGAGAAAGAAAAAGGTCGTCAGGTTCATGACGTTCATGAAAAGAACTTTGGGTATGACTTGACGAGCTTAGACCTAAATTCGGGTGAGCTTCGGCTCATTGAGGTTAAAGGTATAGGTGCGACAACTGGAAGTGTTCTGCTTACACCAAACGAAAAAAGAGTTGCCGAAGACCGCCGTGACTGCTATTTTCTTTATGTTGTTACAGATTGCAAAAGTGAGCCCCAACTCCAAAATCCAATTAAAGACCCAGCCCGTCTCCAATGGCACGAGGTTAAGAAAGTGGATCATTATTATCTTTCGATAGATGCTGTAACTCAGCCGATGCAGGTGAGAGAGGAGACAATCCCATACGGGGACAGAGAGAAATGATTGTATTTCGTGGACTTATCCTTATTGAAGATCGGCAGAGTCAAATTCAGATTGATTCTATTTTTCTGTCAATGTATAATATTGACAGTAAAAAAGATTCATTCGACTGATATGGAAAGAATTATTGCCTATTTCAGAAAACATGGCGGATATGCTCTGATGAAAGAACTTAAGGCCGCCTCCTTCCAGACACGGGATATCGCCCGCCTCCTAAAAGAGGGGGCGATCATCAAGGTTAAACCAGGCCTTTATCGAGTTGCAAATGTCGGAGAGATGGTGCTTCCCCTTCCAAAAATGAAGGGGTCTGGTAGTACGATAAGTCAGGAAATCATTGATGTTTGTAAGGCGCTCCCTGACGGTGTAATCTGTCTTGCCTCAGCTCTTGCCTTCTACGATCTTACTACATTCAATCCTTCGGAGATCTACGTTGCCATTCCAAACGCAGCCAAAGTTCCTAAGATCGATTTCCCGCCGCTGAGGGTTTTCTATTTTAGAGAAAGATTTTATAAGCCTGGGATTGAACGGATTGAAGTGCCCAACTGCACTATAAAGATTTACAGCAAAGAGAAAACCATCTGCGATATGTTTCGTTACCGTAACAAATATGGGGAAGACCTTGCCCTTGAGGGCCTTAAAACCTATCTCTCCCGCAAGGAAGCAAATGTCAATAAACTAAGGAAATATGCCGGGATCTGCCAGGTGAAAACAGTAATGATGCCCTATTTGAAAGCCCTTGTTAAACAATGAGGGAAGGGTGGGTGATGGAAAAAAGGGAAATAAAGAATTTAGGGGCATCCATCAGGGCAAGACTTACGAATATCGCAAAAGAAACGAAAAGAGATTTTGATGCCATTCTTCTTCAGTATTTTCAGGAAAGGTTCCTCTATAGGCTTTCTATTTCACCTTATCGTTCGGCTTTTGTCCTGAAAGGTGCCTTACTATTTCTTGTCTATGAGATGCCGTTCTTTCGGCCGACGAAGGACGTTGATTTTCTGGTTAGATCCAGATCAAAGGACATGAGGACGATAAAGGGCATGATTCAGGATATCGCCAGAGTCGATGTGAGAGACGGGGTTAGATTCTTCCCTGAGAGTGTCAGCCTCGAAAGCGTCATGGAAGATGCAGATTACGAGGGTATAAGAGTTAAGATTCTTGGGGGTTTGGATAAGGCGAGAAAGACGCTGCAGATTGATATTGCCTTTGGGGATGTATTGGTAGCAGGGCCGGTTGAAATGGAATTCCCTTTATTGCTCGATGACCAACCTGCTCCACGTTTGAAGGTTTACTCCAGCGAATCAGCCATTGCGGAGAAATTTCAGTCCCTCGTCAAATTGAATATCTTAACCAGCCGGATGAAGGATATTTATGATATCCTGTTTCTTGCATCCCATCAGCCTTTCCAAATGCATCTCCTCCGCAGTGCTATTGTGAAGACCTTTAATAGAAGAGGGACTCCGATTGAGGAACGAAGGTCCATCTTTACCAGGGAGTTCAAATCTTCAAAAGAAAAACAGACCCAGTGGACAGCATTTCTAAAGAGAAGCCGTCTTGAATCTTATAGGACTTTTGATGAAGCGATCGATCATCTGGAATTCTTTCTTGAACCAGCTTGCTCTGAAAAATCATTTTCATCTGGAGACCAGTTTAAATGGAACCCTGAAAAGTGGACATGGAAATAGGCAATATCCAATGAATTAGGTAGTGATTTACCCCACTTTAGCAAAGGGGG
>PEUO01000250.1 GCA_002780715.1 Deltaproteobacteria bacterium CG03_land_8_20_14_0_80_45_14 | reverse complement strand
ATGGAACAGAATATTTCGGTGAAACTCTTCCTACAGCAATAGTTGAAAATCTAAAGAGATTAAATTTTTAGGATTGAATATCTTGCCTCCCTTAGATTCATTGGAAATATTATCAAGATTCATTTTACAGACGAATTGGTTTAGCTCCTCGGAAAATAGAGTGAAATACGCCGCCTTTTTACCAGATAAGAATGGCGAAACATCTGTATTCCGAACCTCCGGTATTACTAATAATGAAATTTGGGAAATTGGTGACTGTGAAGTTTCAATAAAACGGGGCAAACCAATCTTAGGAAGGGCTGATATTGGAACAAATAATGTAATATCAAAAGATCTAGAAGTAGTTCCAAGGGAACCCCCTTTAAGACATGCAAATATTATTGGTTGGCCAGATGAAAGGTCAAAACAAAAAATAATTGCTATTGAATTAGCTTCTGAATCATTTTTCCACAAAAGGTGAATTGTGTGCATCTCACCTTCCCATGTAATAAAGTTTCATAAAAAATAAAAAGACCCAGAAAAGAAAAAAGAGGGATAAGGGTCAAAAAGAGGGATAAGGGTCAGATCTCAACATTCAACAAGTTGAGTTTTTAAATATTGCTCTCTGGAAAAGAAAAAAGGGAAGGGGGGCGTCCATAAATTCATAAAATTTTATTTCCCCGGCGAAATCTTCCGCGTCCTCAAAGAAAAAGAGGAGAAGCAATAAGGCGAATACCGCACCCGCCGCTTGGTTTTGGAAGTTTGGGATAGATTGTGGCAAGGATTTGCTCTGCATAGGTAAGATTGTATTTCCAACAATAATTCTTTAAAGAAAAATAACTGTCCTTAAATTGGGGATTGTAGTATAATAAATAAAAAGGAGAAATTGAGATGGGCAAGAAATTACTTTCACCACCTCTCACTGGGTTGAAAGACAGTTCGGCTAAATCTGCAGAACCTCTTTGGCAGGAGGCAATTTCCTATAGACCAAGGACATCACTTGGCCAGAAACTTTTGAGAATTCGTGAACGAATAATTGCTTCAGGCGAACGCTTATGCAGTTGGGATGAGATTGAACAGGAAATAGCTGCCCAACGAGGGCAAATGGAGTGAGTCGTAGAAAGACCTTTGTGGATGCCGGCGTTCTTATTGCAGCCGCTCGGGGAAAAGCCGATGTGGCGACTCATGCAATGAGGATCCTCGACGATCCTGACCGGGAGTTTGTTGCCAGTCCTTTTCTTAAACTGGAGGTCCTTCCCAAAGCAGTCTGCGAAAAACGTCAGGCCGAAGTTGAATTTTATGAAAAATTTTTCAATGCTGTAACATATTGGGTTCACTCCGTTGAGGAAACTGCAAAGAATGCATATACTGAAGCCTGCAAATTCGGACTTAATGCTGTGGATGCCCTCCACGTCGCTGCGGCGATATCTGCTGGCGCAGAAGAATTAATAACCACTGAAAAACCAGAAAAATCTATTCATCACGTTGATTCCATTAATATTCTTTCCATTCGACCTCTTTAAACCCATAATAACGAGGAGCAATATCCTTACCTGTGATGAACTTCGCTATATTCTCGATCCTTACCGACAGATAACGCTGGAAGGTGCAGAAGTGAGGGTGGAAGTAGATTTTTTGTCTGGGGAATATGAAGGACTGGAAAAGATAGCGAAACATTTTGCATCTGAAACACACCTCGGACCCAAATTTGTTGCAGACTTTGAAGAATTGACCGATCTGGATGCCCGTGAGGTTCTCCAAAGGGACGCCTATGAAAAGGTGAGCTATCTACTCAAAAACCTAGGGATTGTATGAATCTCAAGCTGGGAAAGTTCTTCCTGACTAATGGAAACACCCTTGGGGGCAAAGCTAAACTATACACTTTACAATAAGCAAGAATTGTTGGTGCCATCCATAAAAAAGTTGGCCATTCCAAATGCACGCATAGCGCAGAGCGCATAGCGTAAAGCGTTGCTCTTCGACCGTTAGGCGTAAGGCCAAAATCCGAGACAAAAAACCGCAGAGCGCATCCTCCTATGTCCCGCCTTGCGGGACTACGGAGGAAAGGTAGCGAAAAGAGCGATAAAAGGAATTTAGCATCGAGCATCGAAGGTCTAAGATGTGATATAATAATTAAAAAGTCAACCCTTCGACTCCCCAGCATAAATGCTGGGGCTTGCCTTCGACCCGAGACTTCGGCGAGCTCAGTCGAGCCGCTCAGGCCGAGGGGCTCAGGGTTGACCCTGAGCGGGGCTTCTTCACCCCGCCTTCAAAGGCGGGCCTTGGCGCCGCCGAATGGGCCAATTTGGAGGAAGTAGATGAAGGCTTATGAATACGAAGGGGAAGTATTACCGGACGGGCACCTTTCAATCCCCGAAGATTTGAAAAGTAAACTAAAATCGGATTCAAAGATCAGATTCATTGACGACCATTGACCCATCTGTTAGAATTTCTACAATCTTCAATGAATTTGACGATGCGGTGTCATTCTGAATGATCGAAAGGAGTGAAGAATCGTGGAACGAGACCCTTCGCTGCTCTCAGGGTGACAAGAGGGCACAGCAAGGAGTGGTCAAGTGAGACTGAAAGGCAGGAAGGCTATTGTAACCGGAGCAGGGCAGGGGATCGGCCGGAGCATTGCATTGAAGATAGCCCAAGAAGGTGCGGATGTGGTCATTGCTGAGATGAATCCTGACACCGGAACTCAGACGGCCAGAGAAGTTGAAGCTCTGGGCAGAAAAGCTCTTTTCATTTCTATTGATGTGGCAAATCCAAAACAGGTTCAGGGTATGGTGGATCAGGTATTAAGGGTTTGGAAGAGGATTGATGTTCTGGTGAACAATGCTGGTTTTGATCGACCGGGTAATCTCTTGCAAGTGAAGGAAGAGGATTGGGATGCCGTGTTAGGAGTTCACCTGAAGGGGACTTTGAACTGTATCCAGGCTGTTGCTCCTCACATGATTGAAAACGGTTATGGAAAGATTGTCAACCTCTCCTCTGTTTGGGGAAAAAGAGGAGCGGTATCAGAGATCAGTTACAGTACTGCCAAAGCAGGGATCATCGGCCTGACAAAGAGTGTAGCCAGGGAATTGGGCCGGCATCAGATCAATGTCAATGTGGTTTTGCCAGGTTTTATCTTGACCCCCACTGTTTCTAAGATGGCCGAAAAATATAGAAATATGATTATTGACAATACCCCTTTCAAACGGGTAGGACAACCTGAAGAGGTGGCCAATGTTGTGCTTTTTTTAGCATCCGATGAGGCGAGTTTTGTGACCGGAGCTTTGGTGGAGGTCTCCGGTGGGTGGAACATGTGAATTTCAAATCAGACAATTTAACCTTTTAGCTTAACGGAGTTTAAAATGTTAGATGAAATTGAACAAGAAAGAGAAGGGTGGAGAAGAAAAGCGAGAGAGGTTGCAAAGAATGTTGTGGCGCCTCGGGCGGCAGAGATCGATGAGACAGGTGAATTCGCATGGGATCTTGTTGAGGCGTATTCAAAATATGGTTTTTTAAGCCTTGTCATTTCTAAAGAATATGGAGGAATGGATACAGATATTACTTCTTTCTGTTTGGTCACCGAAGAAATCGCCAACATCTGCGCCTCCTCTGCCCTTCTTGTGATTGTTCAAGCAGTCGGAACAATGCCTGTGGTTTTAGGAGGGACAAACGAACTGAAGGAAAGAGTGCTACCACAATTAGCCAAAGAGAAAGGTCTGATCTGCTTTTGTTTGACCGAACCTGACTCAGGTTCGGATGCGGCTTCCGTCCGAACCAAAGCTGTATTGAAAGATGACCATTATGTAATCAACGGGCGGAAATGTTTCATCACGAACGGTGGAGTGGCTGATTTCTATACGGTCTTTGCCGCTACTAATCCTGATAAGAAAATTGAAGGGATAACAAGCTTTGTAATCAAAAAGGGAACCCCTGGCCTTACCATTGGAAAAACCGAAGAAAAAATGGGCATTCGAGGCTCCAATACTACGGAAGTGATTTTAGAAGATGTCAAAGTTCCTATTAATCAAAGGATCGGTGATGAAGGAGCGGGCTGGTGGCAAATGATGAGAACGCTTAATCGATCAAGACCAGCCATTGGCGCCCAGGCTGTTGGATTAGCTCAAGGCGCTTTAGACTATCTCATTCGCTTTGTTCAGGGAAAAGGCTTGGCTAAAGGAAAGGAAGATAGACTGGGAGTTCAATTGACGCTGGCTGATATGGCTGTGGAGATTGAGGCAGCTCGAGCCCTTGTCTATAAGGCAGCAAATATGATGGATGAAAAGGTGAAGGGCGCTCCGGTTCAGATGTTCTCCGCCATGTCCAAATACTTTGCCTCTGATGTGGCCATGAAAGTGACTACCAATGCAGTTCAGATTTTGCAATGGGAAGGTCTCACTAAAAATCATCCTGTTGAGCGGATGATGAGAGATGCGAAGGTCATCCAGATTTTCGAAGGAACGAATCAAATCCAGAGGATGGTGGTGGCCCATACACTACTCAAGGGGAGATAAGTCTAAGTTCACAAATTTTCAATGATCAAAATTGTTTTGCACACTGCGGACGAATCTTACAACAGGGGCAATTCATGCCTGCGTGCTGAAACGCCGCACTTCGGCGTGCAAGCATGAATTGCCCCTACTCGTAAGAAAGGAATAAGACATGGCTGTCAAGGTGCATATTCATTCAACTCATCGACAATTTACCAATGGCTTGGAGGTGGTTTCCGTAGAGGGAAATACAGTGGGTGAATGCCTGAATCATCTCATCAAGCAGTTCCCTGGAATGGAGAAAGCGGTTTTTTCCAAAAAAGACAAACTGCTCAATATTGTTGAAATTTATGTAAATCATACCAGTGCATATCCAAATGAACTCATTAAACCCGTTAAGGATGGAGACGAAATTCACCTTGTCATTATGCTTGCTGGAGGGTAAGAGTGAGGGGGTATCGATTCGTTTTAGTGCGATTCTAACTCTAATGCAACAGCCTTTTTTTGTGCGGCAGTGATTTTCTCAGCGGCCGCTTTCTTCTTGGAGACACTCACCCGGTCAGCATCCACATAATCCACTGCTTTGACTTCACAGAAACGAACGCACTGTGGATCTCCATCGCAGAGATCGCACTTAAAATTCTTTCGATCTATAACGTTAAAACCCATCGCGCCGAAGGGACAGACCGCCACGCAGGAACGGCAGCCAATGCAAATATTTTGATTCACCATCACCCGGCTGAGTTTCTCATCTCGGGTAATGGCCTTCACGGGGCAAACGATCATACAGGGAGCATCCTGACACTGCTGACAGGACATGGGAATATAAAGCCCTTCCGCCTCCCACTTCATAATCTTGATCCGGCTTCGTGAAGCATTGGATACGCCGTCATGGAAAACCGAGCAAACAAGCTCACAAAGCCTACACCCGGTGCACTTTTCAGGAGTGATTGCAAGTACTTTACCCATGGGTTCCATTAAGTTTCTCCTTTCATTGCCACGAATGACTCGAATTAAAACGAATTTCACGAATGAACCAGAAAAAGAGCGATATATTCGTGTCATTCGCTGCCATTCGTTTCATTCGTTTAGTATGTGCCATTCGTTCCAATGGCTCTTGTTCTCTGCTGTTACGCTATGCGCCATGCCCTATGCGCTATGCTTTTTTATAGCAGGTGGGAGGGTTCATTTTCCAGGCCAAGCCTCTTGAGCGTTGCTGGTTTCGGAACGCCCTTCTCATCAAGGCCCTTGTATTCATAGAATTCATCAATCATCTTCTTGAATTTTTCCCGATCGATGGTCATGCCGACGACATCGGGCGCACCCCTTCGGAGGGGCTCATCAAAGTAGCGGTGATTGAGCATATCGCCCTTTTTGAGATCCTCTCTCTGTAGACCTTCGCGAAGGTTAAACAGCCGCTCGATCATGTTGCATCGCTCAGCAATGTCCCAAATTTCCCGCGGGGTAAACTCCAGGCCGGTATTGTAGTAAATCACTTTGGTCCAATCTTCAAAATTGGGAAGCGTAGCCCCCAAGAAGACGGTGTGATACTTGCAAATGCCAAGGCAATCCACTGCCATATAACAGTTCTCCTGCCAGAAGACCTCCCACGGCTTGCCAATGTATTCCGTATGTTCTGAGCTCAATGGCCCATCGTAAGGGACCGGGTTACTGTAGATTTTTCTCAGCACTTCTTCCGGTAAATGGTATAGATCAATCGCTGGTCGGCTCCTTAAATGGTCTGAGCCTCGGGAAGCCGTAGCAACATTGAGCGCAAGGGCGGGTGTGGCTCGCTCATCGGAGTGAAGATTGCCCACCCCTTTTACCTGAATCAGGTAGTCAAAAGAATTCTTTCCAATCTTCTCAGAAGCGATGATCCCCCCCTCAGCCAAAGTGTTACCCAACCAGCCCTCTCTAAAGCAAATACGTTTCACCATCTCCAGGAGCGCCTCATCATTGCCAAACCGCAAATCCAAACCATCGGTCTCTTTGTTGGTGAGGATTCCCAGCTCATAGAGCTCCATCGCCCAGGAAATAATGCTTCCGGTTTCGAGGTTATCCATTCCCCACTGATCAACCAAGTGATTTCCTACCAACAGCGTTTCCAAACTCCGGCAGTCTGGCTCGCTACAAAAAGCCCCTTGAGAAGTATACTCCGGGCCCTCATCATATACTCCCGCATAAGGTCCGGTAGGAATTTTATACTTGGCCCGGCAGTGAACCTGGCAACCAAAACAGCCGGCCATATGGTAAGGACCTATGGTTTCCGTGCAGGCTTCATCAATCGATTCCGGCTCAATCTCGTCACAATAGAGCTCCTGGT
>PEUO01000227.1 GCA_002780715.1 Deltaproteobacteria bacterium CG03_land_8_20_14_0_80_45_14 | reverse complement strand
CCCACTAACAGGATGTTTTCAAAAACAGTTTTTCGAGGCTTTTCACAAGGAATGGATCCGCCGGTCTTTGCAATGATCTCAACGCCCGACAGCCTTTTTGATTCGACAAGATAATCGAGAAAATGATCCGTTAGTTTTAAAAGGAGGGTCGTTTTTTGGGGAATGACCCCCATGCCCACATTGGCTGTTCTTCCTTTTGGGAAGAACCAAGCATATCCTCCTTCGTAGTCTTTATGGAAGAAGACCTCCACATGATTCTGAGGCTTCGGGAGAACGACTTCATATTGGAGGGCGACGATGGTTTTCGGGGAAGGCTGTCCGATACAGCGGGAGATGAATGAGTGGACTCCATCAGCGCCGATGAATACCTTTGATCGAATCATTTCTTTTTTGGAGCCCTGCTCCACGACAAGGCCCTCGGAGGAAAGACCCATCGCTCTTGTTTCAATGGAGATCTTTGCCCCTGATACAATCGCTGAGGCCACCAATTCTTTATCGAAGAGGGATCGGTCCAGCATATATCCCGGACTCCTCATCTCGTAGGATATCTTGTCAGGGAGATGGGTGACCATTGTTTCAATCGTCTGAAGGACACACTTAGAGGAGAATTGAACATAGCGGGAGATCCATTGGGGAACAAAGTCAGCACACTGGACTGGAACTCCAATGCGCTGCCTTCGGTCAATGATCAGGACTTTAGCTCCTTTTTGAGCTGCTGCCTGGGCCGAACTCGCTCCAGCAGGGCCAGCCCCGATCACGACAATGTCATAGGATTCTCTTTGGGGGGGTTCAATCATGGGAGTACTCAAGGACCTTTTTGAGAAGAGAAAGATTGAGATGAGTTTGATTCTCAAAGCGACCTTTAAATGCCTCTTTTTCTTGTCCGAGATCGTAGCAAGTGCTTCTCTCCACATCAATAAGGATTCCAGGTAGCCCGATTCTTTCAAAGTCTGGCCGATGTTTTCCATAAAAAGGCTCACAGCAGGAGCCAATAAATGCCCTGACACCCGAAGTCTTGAGTTGGCAGAGTGTTGATTCAAGCTCTTCATAATTCTGGATGGTGACGGAATCCATCCCAAAAGATCTCGCCATCTGTGCCGCATCACCCACTGTGCATCGACCGCACTCATCACAACCCTGTAAATTTCGATAGTCGCATTCCACCTCTTTGGCGCAATAGGGGAGGAGAAGAACCTCAGGCTTCCTCACCTCCTTAAAGGGTTTTAAGACAGGGAAAAGGTGATGAGTTTCCTCCTCATTAAATCCTTGGGGGAGAAGATGCATTTTTTGGATGGCTTCATCAAGGGCTCGGATAAAATGAACTTCGGTGACTCCAGGAATTCTCAGTTTTTTATCGGAGAAAAAGGATCGAATGATCCCTTCAATGCTGGAGGGAGAGGCCTTTGAATTCTTAAGGAGGCTTTCGAGATCGAAAATCGCCCTTTTGGGATAAGCAAAGAAATCACCCGTGATCAGGATTTGGTTGATCACATGGGTCTTACTATCAATGGCAATAGAGATTCGGATTAACCCACCCGGGGCTTTCAAAATAGAGCTTAAGGTTTTTCTCCTGGGCAAGGAATCCCTGATTTTAAAAATATAATCTGGTGAGGAGAAGTAAGGAAGTTTTGTTTTTAACAAATCGTCTTCTTCGTTTGTCAGTGATTTATTTTCAAACCTTATTCCGAAAGCCTCTTCAAAACCCTTGGTCAAAGAAGCCTTGATCGTCTGAATGGGTGGGGTTCGGCCCAATTCCCATTTTAAACAGGTCACCCTTTCTTTAACGGATTCAATCTCTTTGTCCTGGAGTTTTTCAGTGGGAATTCTGAGGGCTCTCAGCATCTCATCGACATCGAAATCGACCAGAACCGTTCCCTGGAAGAGGATAGCTCCTGAGAGTTCAGTTCCTCCTGTTCCGGAGATCTTACGACCCTGAATTTCGATATCGTTTCTTGGCCGAAAATGGGCGCGAATTCCGAGATGGCGGAGACCTAAAGACGCTGCCTCCCCCATCCTTCTATAAAGATCCTCAATTCTCGAGGGAATCCTTGGGTCATTTTTGGAGATATAAATCTCCCAACCTAATTCCTTTTTTCCCCAATAGAGGGCACCCCCTCCAGTGAGCCTCCGGTTTATTTCAATCCTTTGATTTCGGCAATAGTCAAGTCTTACCTCTTCTCCTACAGATTGATGATGCCCGACCAGAACCGTTGGGTTTGAGAACTGGAGAAATCGGAGGGTATGGGGGATCCTTTCTCCAGCTTTCAGCTCCAGGAGTGTCTCGTCCAGAGCCATGTTCTCAGCCGCCGAAAGAACACCGGTATCTAAAAGCCTCCAGGTTTCCATCATTTACTCTATAACTTATTTCATATGGGCCTTCAACGAAGAATATGGCTTTTTTTATTTTAAAATGGTAAATTTGGGATAATTCATTTCCAATAAAAGAGGCTAAAAGGGAGGACACTCAATGGGAAAGAAAGATGATGCGAAATTGATCTCGGAAAAAGCGAAAGGTTATTTTGAGAAGATATTGATTTATTTTAGAAATTAAGATAAATTATTCCATTATTATTTAGGTGTGAAGGGAATGAAATTGGCCTGGATATGGCGCAAAATTAATAGAAGTGGATATTGCCCCGGAACTCTACCCATATAATTTATTGAAGGTGAATGGACGAGAGGCCATGGGCAATGTTAACCCATGGCTTTTTTTATAATCCCCCCCACTTTCCCCCCTTTAGTCTCCGACCCAGAGGGTCTCTGACCCGGAGGGTAAAGGGGGGTTGGGGGGATTTGGAATGGAGGAGTAAATCATGGATCGAATCTTCAGCGGGATTCAGCCCTCGGGTGAGATTCATATTGGTAATTATGTAGGCGCTATCCGCAATTGGGCCCAATTGGTCAATCGCTATGACTGTGTCTATTGTGTCGTGGATTATCATGCCATTACCATCGAATACGAAGTGGCCTTGATGCAGCAGAGGATTTTGGAAACAGCGACTGTCCTCGTCGCCTGCGGTTTAACCCCTGATCGATGCAAGCTTTTCGTCCAATCTCATGTGCCTGAACATACCGAACTGACATGGATCTTCAACTGTGTCACGCCAGTAGGCGAATTGGAAAGGATGACCCAGTTTAAAGAGAAAGGAAAACAGCACCGGCATAATGTCAATGTGGGACTCCTAGACTATCCAGTGCTCCAGGCTGCAGATATCCTTATTTATAAAGCAGGCTACGTTCCGGTGGGGGAGGATCAGATCCAGCATGTAGAATTTTCAAGGGAGATTGCCCGAAAATTTAACGCTCGTTTCGGAGATACCTTCCCTGAGCCCCAGGTCCTTCTTTCCGATGCCCCACGAATTCTGGGGACGGATGGAGGCTCGAAAATGTCCAAATCATTGAACAACGCTATCGGGCTCCTTGATCCTCCAGAAGTTATCCAGGAGAAGTTGAGAACGGCGGTAACGGATGCGAATCGTCAACGCCGGAGTGACCCTGGCAACCCTGACCGGTGTAATATTTTTACAATGCATCAAGCTTTTTCGAGACCAGATCAGATTGCCTTTATCGATCATCATTGTCGGACGGCAGGGATCGGATGCATTGAATGTAAAGAAATTCTTTTTAAGAATATGATGGAGGAGATCGGTCCGATTCAGGGGCGAGTTAGAGAGATGAATCAAAACCCCCAGTACATGGTTGATGTATTAAAGTCCGGCGCAGCTCGATGTAAAGCCATTGCTAAAGAGGTGATGGATGAAGTGAGATCGAAAATCGGCGTCAAAGCAGGGTGGATGGGGAAGTGAGGGAGAAAAACAAAAGTGGTTAAGACCATTATTTTCATTTTCCTGGTTGGTTTTTTTCTAATGGGTTGCGCCGCAGGCCAATCCGTTCAAAAGGGACCCGAGAAGATAATCGTTCAGAGTGAATCCCCAGAGAAATATGAAGCTAAGTATGATGTCCTGCTGGAGAAATTGAAAGCATTGGAAAAGTCCATCTCGGTCCTCCGCTCAGAGGTGACAGATTTGGGATACCGCTTGAACCATATTCAAATCCGTCCTTCTCTCACCACCTATAAACTTCCCAAAGAGGTATTTCTCTGCGAAGAGCGCTTTCCATTAGAAGATAGGAATGTTTGGGAAAATTTAGATCGAGAATTCCTCCTGGCATTGTCTAACGAAGCCCAGGCCCTCTTATGGATGAAACGGGCACGGCGATATTTTCCGTTAATTGAGAAGAGGCTGAAGGAGATGGGACTTCCCGATGATTTAAAGTATGTGACCATCACGGAAAGCAGCCTTCGGCCTAAAGCCATCTCTTCATCCGGAGCAGGCGGGATCTGGCAGTTCATCCCCTCCACCGGCGAGAAATATGGGATGAGGAAAAACCGAAGCATTGATGAGCGGTTCGATTTTTTTAAGGCCACCGAAGGCGCCCTCTCTTATCTGAGAAGCCTTTATGAAGAATTCAAAAGTTGGACACTTTCGATGGCTGCCTATAACGCAGGGGAGAATAGAGTTCGAAAGGAGATCGATCTTCAAAAGACAAGGAATTATTTTTATCTCGATCTCCCGTCGGAGACAGAACGGTATGTCTATAAGATTGCCGTGGCTAAGATCATCCTTTCCGATCCAGGGAGATATGGGTATAAGTTGGAGGAAAAAGAGTTTTATAACCCCCTCCAAGTGGAGAGAGTTCAAATTGAGCTAACTCAACCTCTTCCCATTATAGAGGTGGCCAGGGCCACTGGATTTTTTTACAAACAGATCAAAGAGATGAACCCGCACCTCTTTGAGGAGACCATTCCTCCTGGAATTCATTCTCTTAATCTCCCCCCAGGGACCGCTGAGAAGTTCTGGACCTTCTTCTCTGCTTGGAAAAAGGAGAGGGAAGGCAAATAATCCCCTTATCCTTCCCCTCTCCCAGTGGGGAGAGGGAAGAGGTGAGGGGGAACAATTTTGTTGAAATTGTTAGGGAAAAGGAATATCCTCTGTGTTGATGATCCGATAGCAGGTTTTGTAGGGGCGGCCCTCCCTGCCTACCGCAGGCTGGCACAGAGGGGCGTCCCTGCATTTCTTTTTTTAATGAAAGTTGAAAAGGATATCAAGGTGGAAAAGGAAAGAATTTTAGTGGTGGATGATGAGATAACCGTTCGGGAGATGGTCTCTAAAATTATCAACCTTCTTGGCCATGAGGTGATCACCGCCGGAAGTGGGAAAGAGGCTTTGGAGATTTTAAAGAATGCGACCTTCAGCATCATGATTACGGATATAAAGATGCCAGAGATGGATGGGTTCGAATTGATGAAGGCAGTTCGGAATCAATTTCCAGATACCCACATCATCTGTATGACCGCCCATGGAGGTTCCTATACTTACACGGATGTGGTTGGTGTGGGAGCGAAGGACTATATCACCAAACCCTTCACCATCGACGAGATGAGGGCAAAATTGAATCGGGTGATCCGTGAGAAGGATCTCATTATTGATCTCACTCAGAAGTCGACGGAATTGGAGAAGGCCAATGAAGAACTGAAACGGCTCGACCAAATGAAGTCCACCTTCATTTCTAGTGTTTCTCATGAACTTCGGACCCCTCTTACTGTCATCAAGGAATTTATCTCCCTTATGCTGGAAGGGCATGTGGGAGCTCTCACCGAGGATCAGAAAGAATATTTAGGCATTGCTAATAAGAATATTATCCGCTTGACGAACCTGATCGAAACGCTCCTTGATTTCTCCAGGATCGAATCCGGAAAAGGGTTGAAACTGAGGTTTGAGCCGACTCGTCTGATGGAGGTAGTCGAGGATGCCATCATGACGTTTTCTCAGCAATTGGAGGAAAAGAGAATCATCCTTGAAAATCGGCTGGATCCAGATCTTCCGCTCGTTTTGATCGATCGTAATCGATTAGTGGAGGTCTTCATCAACCTCATCGGCAATGGGATTAAGTTTACCCCTCCAGGAGGAAAGATTACCATTGATTCGAGGGGACTCACCGAGAAAAGGGATTATTTGAAGATTGTGGTGACGGATACAGGGGTGGGCATTTCGCCAGAAGATCTGCCCAAAGTATTTGACCGTTTTTATCAGGGGGGGAGAACCCAGACAGGACTCATTACAGGGACAGGGCTGGGACTTGCCATTGTCAAAGAGATCGTTGAAGGTCATCAGGGTTATATCCATGCGGAGAGCAAGTTTGGAAGTGGCGCCTCTTTTGTCTTGACCCTTCCCGTATTTGGGATAGGGACCATCTATAACCTTATCCTCAATCCAATGCTCGAAGAGGCGGAAAAGGATAAGGCCCCATTTTCCATGATTCGAGTAGACTTCTGGGACCAAAGAACCAAACGGGAGTCGGTGCTCAGCCACGAGTCTTGGGAAGGAGTGATGTATGCCCTACAAAAGATGGTACGATCGGTGGACACAGTCGTTCCTTTCCAAAGCAGTGTGGTTTATATTTTTTCTTTCAACGATAAGAAGTTGGCCAAGGAGATTGGCGAAAGGGTTCAGGTAAAATTGACCCAGGGGAACTATATTCCAAAAGGGATAGATGTTCAGGCCAGGACTTATTCTTACCCAAAAGAGGCCCACACCAAAGAAGAATTTCTGAAAGGATGCCGGCTGTTCCTAAAAGAGGATTGATCCCTTCGCTGAAGGGACTGAGAGAGTATGAATAAAATATTGATCGTCTTTGCGGCATTGATTTTTTTCCTCGTCGCCTGCGAGAAGAAATCCTTTCCCCCACAGGGAAAATCAGAGAGCCCATCGGTCCCGAAGGTCGTTGTGGAAAAAGAAAAGGTTGAAAAGGAACAGCCCCTTCCTCCAGAGGTAAAGATCAAACTGAAGAAAGATGGCAAAGACAGCTATTCCTGGGAGCTGA
>PEUO01000113.1 GCA_002780715.1 Deltaproteobacteria bacterium CG03_land_8_20_14_0_80_45_14 | reverse complement strand
AGACCTTTATGAATCACATAAAGGTTCAATATTTTCATTTGAAATGAAGCATTCTTATGGAAAATCCCAAAAACAATATTTCAGGAAGGAACATTCTCACCCAAAACACCTCACCGTTTTAGAAGTTAGCGCCATATTTGACATTGTCTGCCAGGCGGGGGATCAACTTTCACATCTAATTTAACGTTTAAGATTTTCTAATCCCTGCCTGCGGTAGGCAGGGCAGGCAGGTGCTATCGGCTATCTGCGATCTGCAATGTTTTTTGATTTATCTTCTCTTCTTTTTCTTCTGGTTTCTTTCGTAAATGATTTGCAACCCTTCCAGGGTCAGAAATTCATTGACCTCCTCAATCGTTTCTGACTCATCCGCAATGAGACCTGCCAGGCCTCCTGTGGCAATCACCTTGGGGTTCGATCTCACCTCTTTCTTCATTCTTCTGACGATCTCGTCGACCAATCCGACATATCCGAAAAAGATCCCGGACTGCATGCTGTGAACGGTGTTCTTTCCGATGACCTGTTTCGGTTTCAAGATCTCTACCCGGGGCAGCTTGGAAGTCCTCTGGAACAATGCCTCTGCTGAAATCCCAATTCCAGGTGCGATGGCGCCACCCATATATTCACCTTTAGCGGAAACGTAATCAAAGGTCGTCGCTGTCCCAAAGTCCACCACAATCAAACTCTTCTTGTGTCGCTCGTAGGCGGCTACGGCATTGACGATCCGGTCTGCTCCCACCTCTGCAGGGTTCTCATAGGCGATGACCATTCCCGTATCAATATCCGGTCCAACGATGAGCGGTTTGACATGAAAATATTTTTCAGCCATTCCCTGCAACATGTCCAAAACCGGAGGGACCACCGAGGAGATGATCAACCCCGCAAAATCTCCAATATTGAGCTGATCAAATTGGAAGAGATCCCGAAACAGGATTCCCCATTCATCAGCCGTCTTTCCCTTCTCTGTCGCAATCCGCCAATGATCGACCAAGACCTCTCTATCATAAACTCCCAAGACGGTATTCGTATTCCCCACATCAATGGCCAGCAGCATATTGCCTCCCATTTTGCGTGTCCCTGCCTACCGCAGGCAGGCGTGTCACGTGCCTGCACGCCGAAGTACCTGCCCGTCCGGCAGGCGGGCGTTACAGCACACAGGCGTGTCGCGTGTCTGAAACTCATAACTCATAACTCTTAACTCTTAACTTTCTTTTGTATTCAATATCTCCTGCCACCACTCTTTTTCGTTTCCCATCCTCTGTCTCTAAGATTAACGCTCCATCTGAATCCACATCGACGGCTATGCCGGCTAATGTCTCCCCGAAGGAAGTGACCTTGACTCGCCTCCCTTTGATGTGAGCCCGATCTCTCCAGGCCTTCACAATAATGGCACTGCCTTGTTTCAAGAATATCGAATACCAACTTTCCAGTTCTTGTAAAAGAAATTGGAGAAAAGCCTTTCTCGAAATTGTCTGTCCCATCTCTATCTTTAACGATGTGGCGACAGACCGAATCTCTTTTGAAAACATCTTCTCTTCCATATTGAGGTTAACGCCAATCCCAAGAATCACAAAGTGGATTCGGTCCGTTTCCGAATGGATCTCATTAAGGAGCCCTGCTACCTTTCGATCTCGGAGGAGGATATCATTGGGCCATTTGATCAATGGAAGGAGCCCAGAAAACTTCTGGATGGCATCTGCCGTAGCGACGGCCGCCATCAGGGTGATGAGGGAGGCTTGATGGGGTGGAATTTTTGGCCGAAGGATAACAGAAAGATAAAGATTTAAAAAAGGAGGAGAAAACCATTGCCTTCCCAGCCTCCCCTTCCCTTTTTCCTGCGATTCGGCGATAACCACCTCTCCCTCCTCAGCTTCATCGAGAGCCAGTTGATAGGCTTTAGAATTCGTTGAATCGAGGGTATGGAAATGGTGGATCGCTTTCCCTACCCATTTCGTCTTCAGAATAGGTTTGATTTCTGATGGAGTGAGAAGGTCTGGCGATCGGATTAAACGGTACCCTGATCGTGTCGAGGCTGCAATCTCATAGCCCAGGGTCCTGAGCCGTTTCATTCTCTTCCAGATTGCTGTCCGACTCACCCTCAAACGACGGCTGATCTCTTCACCCGAAAGAAAGACTGAAGGGGATTCTCGCAAGAGTTGGAGGATCTTTTCATCCATCCCATTATCCTTCAAGCCTAAAGGCTTGAGTTACATCCGTGCGTGGGCCTCTTTAACTCAGGGCTTTAGCCCTGACCCATTCTTAAGAAATCATTTTGTCATAACGGGAAAATTGCATGGTGAAGGTTCCCCTTCCCTGGGTGAGGGATCTTAAATCGGTTGAATAACCGAACATTCGAGTCAGTGGAGAGATGGCTTCGATCATCGTGACCTTCCCCTTTGGGGTAATCGCTTCGACAGAACTCTTTCTCGCCTTCAAATCTCCTACCACTTCACCCATGAATTCTTCAGGAACAATAATATTGACCTCCATCATTGGTTCCATGAGGACAGGTTGGGCCTTGCGGCAACCTTCTCGCAAAGCATTGGCGGAAGCAATCTTGAGAGCAAGCATGGATGGACGATCAGAATCAACATTCGCTTTTAATAAAGTTATTCTCAGATCTGTCATGGGATAACCCAAAATCACTCCCACTGTGGAAGACTCTCTAATCCCTTCTTCAACAGAGAGAAGTCCTTCGGCAGGCAGGGTTCCCACAGGGGCTTCAGAATGAAACTCAACTCCCTTTCCCCGTCCATTGGGTGAAATCCGTAAAAAGACCTCTGCGAAATGTCTAACCTCGTCTATCTCTTTCATAAACTTGGCTGTGGCCTCCGCCTCTTTTTCTATCGTCTCTCGATAGACGACCTGAGGCCTCCCCACATTCACTTCCAAATGATATTCAGTCAGGATCCGCTTGACCAATACATCCAGATGCAATTCCCCCATCCCAGAAATAATGGTCTGACCTGTATCTTCATCTAACTTGACATGAAAGGTGGGGTCTTCTTCCCTCAACTTCTCGAGACATTCTGTAAGTTTTTCTTGATCCCTGCTTGTCCTGGGCTCCACGGCTATGGACATGACAGGCTTATAAAAATCGATGGGCTCAAGAAGAATTGGGCGGCTCCGATCGCAGAGGGTATCTCCTGTGGTAGTCTCTTTTAATCCCATGACCGCTACTATCTCTCCCGCCTTTGCTTCTTCCACCCGATTGCGTTGATGGGCATGCATCTGAAAGATTCTTGAGATCTTCTCACCTTTCTTCAAACGCGGGTTATAAACCTCTGCCCCCACTTTGAGCGCACCGGAGTAAATCCGAATGTAGACCAATTTTCTGCCCTCATCCATCACCACTTTGAAGGCTATGGCGGTGAATGACTCTTCATTCTTAGCCATCCTGACTTCCTTCTCTCCTGTCACAGGATGCGCCCCTTCCACCGGTGGGATATCGAGTGGAGAAGGAAGATAGTCTACAATCGCATTGATGAGGGGTTGAATCCCCTGATTTCTCAATGCGGCGCCACAGAGGACAGGCACAGTTTTCATCGAGATGGTGGCTTTTCTCAGGGCTGCTTTCATTTCAGATTCTGAAATCTCTTCTCCATTGAGATACTTATCCATCAGATATTCATCCAACTCAGCGAGGGATTCGATCAGCTTGGAACGATAAAGGGAGGCCTCTTTCTCCATTTCTTTTGGAATAGATACCTCTCTGAATTCGACTCCTAGGCTATGCTCATCCCAAACAATTCCTTTGGCCCGAATGAGATCGATCACTCCGATAAACCGATCTTCCGCACCAATGGGGATCTGTGTGATCAGGGGATTGGCTCCCAGGCGCTCAGCCATCATCTTCACCGTTCCAAAGAAATCCGATCCAATTCGATCCATCTTATTAACGAAGGCCATTTTCGGAACCCGATATTTGTCTGCCTGGTGCCATACGGTCTCGGATTGAGGCTCCACTCCTTCCACGGCGCTGAAGATCGCAATGGTCCCATCCAACACACGCAATGAACGCTCAACTTCAATCGTGAAGTCCACATGACCAGGGGTATCAATAATATGGATGGTGTTTCCCTTCCATTCAACCGTCGTTACGGCAGAGGTGATCGTAATTCCCCTTTCCTGTTCTTGTTGCATCCAGTCCATGGTGGCTGTCCCATCATCCACCTCTCCCATGCGGTGGGTCTTCTTTGTGTAGAAAAGGACCCTTTCAGTGACGGTGGTCTTTCCCGCATCGATGTGGGCCATAAACCCAATATTTCTGGTTCGGGCGAGCCGTTTCTCTCCAGCCATCTCTTTTTCTCAACATTTGAGCGAAAATATATCTTGGCAATATTAAAGGGATTTTTATGAAAAGTCAAATTTCCACTTGACAAATCGGATCTGATATGTTTTATATGGATTGCTTAAGGGGGTAGGCCATGGCAGGGATTTTTGGCTTTTGCTATTTTTACTTTTATTTTGATAGGGGTCACCCATAAATTCAATCCCATAGTGGGATGGGAAGCCATGGGTGATCATTCAGGCCCCATGGCTTTTTCGTTTTTAAAAGCCATAGGGGCAACCTTATGGCTTTTTTATTTTTTAGAGGTTGGGGGGATTAAGAAAGGAGATTTCAGGCATGGCTATTTCGAAGAAAGTGAAGAACGCATTGAATGGGGCCTCCTGGGTGAGGCGGATGTTCGAAGAAGGGGAGGAATTGAAAAGACTTTATGGTGAGGAAAACATCTTCGATTTTTCCCTTGGAAATCCTAATCTCGAACCTCCTGCTTCCCTGAAGAAGGCTTTGAAAGCCCTTGCCGATTGTCCGATACCAGGAATGCATCGTTATATGCCGAACTGCGGTTACAGTGATACGAGAAAGGCGATCGCTGAATATCTGAAAGAGGAATCCGGGCTTCCTTTCGATGAAAAGCATGTCGTGATGACGGTGGGCGCTGCCGGCGGACTCAATGTTGTCTTAAAGGCGATCTTAGATGAAGGGGAAGAGGTCATCGTCCCTTCCCCTTACTTTATGGAATTTAAATCTTACATCGAAAATTGTGGCGGTGAAATTCGATTGGTCGAAACCAATGGCGACTTCTCTCTCAACCCGTCCGAGATTGAGAAGGCGATTGGAGTGAAGACCAAAGCCATCCTGATCAATTCACCCAATAATCCAACAGGCGTTGTTTACGATCAGGCATCCTTCGAAAAATTAGGGAAGGTGTTAAAAAATAAAAGTCAGGAGTTGGGGAAAACCCTTTACCTCATTACTGATGAAGCCTACCGCCGGATCGTCTTCGATCAAATCCGGCTTCCTATAGCTTTCCGTAACTACCCCCATACGATTCGTGTCACCTCCCACTCCAAAGACCTCTCTCTTCCCGGAGAGAGGATCGGCTATGTTGCCGTGAACCCCCTTTGTGAGGAAGTCGACGAACTGATCTCCGCGATTGTCTTTGCTAATCGAACTCTCGGTTTTGTCAATGCCCCGGCATTGATGCAGAGGCTCGTCGCTCCCCTCCAAAAGAATTCGGTGAACATCAGAGAATATGAGGAAAAACGGGATCTCTTTTACAATTCCTTAACCGCATTTGGCTACGAAATGGTGAAACCTCAAGGGGCTTTCTATCTCTTTCCAAAAGCGCCCATTGAAGACGATGTGGCCTTTGTCAAAGAACTTCAATCAAAAAAGATCCTGACGGTCCCGGGCAGGGGTTTTGGAAAACCGGGTTATTTCAGGATTGCTTACGCCGTCGATAAGAAAGTGATTGAAGGGGCGCTCCCTGGATTTAAAGAGGCGGCAGAAAAATACAGAGCAGGGAAAAGATAAACTCAATCTCGTTCATCACTTCCCGTTTCTCATTTGTAATGTCTTGAGGAGAGGAATATTGCCTTCAGCAGAATTCCTCGAAGCTTTGAGGGATAAGATTTAAAGAGCTTTTTGTGAGGCGGGTTACCTTTATTAACTTTTTAATGACATATGAAGATGTGACCCTGTTTGCCTCATTTCTCATTAATAAAACTCTTGGACCACCTCCCTTCCTCTATTAAAGGCCTTCATGTTTTCATCCATTGTTCGAGAAGGCAGCAGATCTTTTATGACCAATTCAAAGCCTTGTTGGTTAATGGGCAATACCTCAATAGCACAAAGGGCTCCCAGCATGACGATGTTGGAGAAGATGGGATCGCCCATCTCCAGGGCAACTTCTGTGGCATTGAGCGTCCAGACCCGTCTGCTCAGTTCTTTTATCTTGGCAATCACTTTAGAAACCTCTGGGTATTCGGCATTCCCTGAGATGACATCCATGGGATGAATGGGCCGGGTGTTGACAAGGGTCATCACCCTGGGACTGCCATAGTGGTCAAGGATTCTAAGGCCTTCAACTGGTTCCAGCGCTATGAGCAGATCGCACTGCCCCTCTGGAATCAGAGGCGAAAATTGATCCTTGGTAGAGATCCGCAAGTGGCTCATGACTGCTCCTCCACGCTGGGAGGCGCCATAAGTCTCTCCAATGGTGATGACATATCCCTGGGAGACGAGCATCTCACCCAGAATCTGTGAGGCTAAAACATTTCCCTGTCCGCCAACCCCACCGATGATGACATTGAAGGGATCCCTTGAGATGAACATCTAAGCCTTCTCCTTCCGGATCGCCGAAGCAGGACAGATCCTTGTACAGACCCCGCAACCCGTGCAGATGGCCTCGTCAATGCGTGCTTTTCCAGCTGCCTTATCCCACATCAACCCGGGACACTTGAAGATGCGTGTACAAAACCGGTTGCAACCGCAGGTTTCACCCAGACAGTGTTCCTGTTCGACTTCGACCTGATAAAGTCTTTTTTGATGCTTTGCGCTGACCAAGGCGCACTCACGTTTGAGAATCAAGACCTTTACCCCTTTCTCTTCTTGAAGGAGCCTTAAGAGAGTCTCAACGGTCGCTGCCACGTCAAAAGGATCAACCACCTCCACATGAGCTCCAAATACTTCGCAGATGGCCTTAAGATCAATCACCGGGGCCTCTTTCCCCGTGGCTGTGGAGCCTGTCCCTGGGTGGGGCTGAAAACCTGTCATGGCGGTGGCGCTGTTGTCTAAAAGAAGAAGCAAGAAGTCGGCGCCATTGTAATAAGCATTAGCCAGAGCCGGCATGGCAGCGTGGTAAAAGGTTGAATCACCACAGACAGCGATCACAGGCTGTTCCAGCCCAAAGCGATTGAGCTGACCGAATCCACATGCGAGGCCAGTGCCTGAACCCATGGCATGCAAAGTCCTCATCTGGCCAAAACCGGAAGGGCCCATTCCCAGGGAATAGCAGCCGATGTCGCCGAGAACAAAACCGTCTCTGCCATCTAAAGCAAGAGCTATCTTCACTGCCCAGTAGGTGGCCCGGTGCGGACAACCCGGACAGAAACTAAGCGCCCTGGCAGGGATAAGTTCAGCGGCAGCCTCATGGGCACGCAGGGCATAATCAGCGGGCCTCGGTTCATAAGGAACTTGAATAAGATTCTGAATAGCATGGGTGACAATTTCAGGGTTGAGCTCGCCAACGTCGGGAATATGCTTACTTGCCTTTCCGAAAAAGGCCTTGAGCCCAAGGAAAAGACAGTTCTGGGCATAAATCTCTTTTACGTTATTCTCTAAGAAGGGGTCCACTTCCTCGATAAAAAGGATACGATCCGCCTTCTTGAGGTGCTCGAGGACATAGCTCTCAGGAAGGGGCCATGTCGTTCCCAATTTGAGGACCCCAACTCTTTCCTGAACATTCAGGTTAATCATTGCTTCTAATGAATACATCCATCCGCTTCCGCTCGTGGCCACCATCAATTCGGGTTTTTCGGGACCCCGGTAGAAATTGAACGGCGATTCCTCGAACATCTGCTTAGCCCTGTCTAACTTTTCATGAAGGAGCTTATGGTTAAGCACTGCAGGAAGAGCGTGGAATCGCAGAGAATTTTCAAATCTCGGTTTGGGACGCGATTGGGGAAGTTCATCGAGACACACATTCCCCCGTGCATGGGAGACCCGAGTCACGCTCCGAATCAGAACAGGCAGTCCAAGTTGTTCGGAGATCTCGAAAGCTGATTTGGTCATTTCTTTGGCTTCCTGGAAGTTGGCAGGTTCCAGGAGAGGGAGATCACCCAGTTTGGCAAAGATACGGGAATCCTCCTCATTGCTGGAAGAGACGCCTGCCGGATCATCCGCGACGACCAGGACAAGACCCCCACGACATCCCGAGAGATTGAGGTTGAGAAGGAAGTCAGAAGCCACATTGAGCCCGTTTTGCTTCATCGCACAGAGACCTCTGAGTCCCGCAAAAGAGGCAGCGGTTGCCACTTCCAGGGCAACCTTTTCATTGACCGACCATTCCACATGAAGCCCCAACTCATCAGCTACTTTAGCCAGGGTCCCGATGATCTCGGATGAGGGGTTTCCCGGATAGGCAGCACAGACCTTCACCCCTGCTTCAAGGGCTCCACGGGCAATGGCCTCGTTTCCCATCAGAAGGACTGTTTTCCCAGGAGCATTCTGGCTGATGGAACTCATGGCAAGGTCTCCCCCGATTCAGAAAGTATGCACTTGATCAAATTTGCTGAAAGAGTAAAGTAGCCTTTCTCAATCTCTCCCATTTCCTTGAGAGCATCAAGAGCCCGTCTCTTCTTGAGGAGCGAAGCCTCTTTAAGATGGCTCAGATTATCCTTAGGCAGAGGTCGTGTTTCAATAACACCCGCCTTCTTAGCACGTTTTAAGAGATTTTCACCCATTGCAGTGCGGACAATCACTGTATTCCAACCTTCCTTGCCTTCCACCGTTCCAACAGAGATGTCTGAGAGTTCAGCCGTCATATCAAGGCAGACGCGGCAACTGGGTCGAATAAATGGCCGGATGTCATCAACAGGTATCCGGGATAATGTTTTTCCAGCCATCACTTCCAATATTCTTTCTGGAGGGGGTGTAATGTTCAACTTTTTGATGGAGAGACTACTTACCCGTTTATACAAGAAAGCCATGAATGGTTTGTAATCGAGAGCCCAGGTGCAGAAGAGGCCGATCACCAGATCCACTCGATCTATAGGAGTTTTCTTTTCAAGCGTGGAAGTTTTCATTCTCGCCAGAGCAAGCGCCTGACAGGGTAAACCCACGATCCCTATCCGCTCCTGTCCCTTCCAGGGGCCTCTATTCAATGCCTCCAGAGTAGGACCGGAAACATAACTTGAACCAGCACAACTGAGGACTGCTTTGCGATTCGTTATAATCTTTCCTTGAGGGAGAAGATCTCCATCCCGGGGAGTAAGGACTCCGGCCTGAATGACTCCTTCTCGCAAGGCGAAATCGATAAGGGCAGAGACCACACCTCCGGTTTGAGCTTTCTTTGTCCAGATGGGGTCTTTTGCTCGGGCCATCATGATTTTCCGAACTGGACCCATTTCAATCTCCTCATAGCTCTTTCCAAAAAAACCTCGATAGACTTCATCTAAGTCAACCTCGGTTCGTGGGCAGTAGGCAAAACATCGCCCCTCTTCCAAGTTGCAATTATCGAGTTTAACGACCCTGCCCTTCCACGAACGGAGATAGGGACAGAGGGAAAGACAAGCCCCACAGGCTGTGCATTGGTCGCTATTAAGGACCTTTTCTCCGAGCGCTTTAAGACCTCTGTTTACTTTCTCTCCGGTTTCCATAAATTAATAACGAATAAAACGAATGACACCGAATAAAGCGAACACCCCACACCTCGCCCCTCCCCCTCGACGCGGGAGGTCGCTGACGCTCCAGAGCTTTAGCGACGGAGCGGTTAGGGTGGGGGTGATTTCATCCTATTTTTGCGTTTGTATTAGTTATCATTAGAATAATTGGTTTGCAAGTAAAATTGCAAAGGGAAATTCTCAGGAATTTAAATTGTAGACCAAATCGTTCCTGGAGTCCTTAGTGCTTCGATTCGCAAATACAATCACGTATCCTCATGCTGCGAATTGAAATAATTGCTCACTCAGCACTAAGTCCTGAGTAAATAAATACGTTACCGAATTTATGAATCGATGGACTTAGTGGGAGCGATTTTGACTGGTAACAAACGCCATTTCCCAAAGAAAAATTACGAAGTGGGGCCTGCCCTCCGAAGCTTTGAGCGCAAGAGGGCAAAAATATTATCTCCAGCAGAATTTCTGGAAGTATCGAAGGGAAGGATTTAAAGAGCTTTTATATGTTCCAAAGGATTCATCGTATTAGCCTCAATTTATCTGGTTTTCTGAAGCCTCTTTTGAACAAAATATCCCTCTCCTTCAAAAGACAGCTTCGATTATGTAAAACGGCATGGTCAATATTACCTTTTGACCAACTGTGCGAACACAACAATCCATTATCATTAAAGGGATCTCCATAATTGTGAATTCTCAAAAATTGAACGACCCTTCTTTTCGATTCAAATTTCTCCCAATTCAATTCTCCTTCAAATGCTACTTTCTTCCCAAGATGACTGAATAGAACCCCTCGCTCAAAATGAGTGTTGAATGCATAAAATGGCTTTTCTAACGAATCCAATGCCTTGGTGATCTCTATTCCAAGTTCAGATATTGAATCATGATCTACAGCGCATAATATTCGAATCCTCTCCTTATTAATATAGCCGAATATTACGGGGATAATGTTTTTATATCGTCTTGAATCCTCAAAGCTATCATCAAAATATCCAATGGTCTCTAAATCAATGATCGTTCCTTTGAAGTCTGACTTGATCTCTTCATCGTAGACCTTAATCATATTCAATCCCCAATAGCGGAAACACTGGAACTGCCCTGGTCATCTGTCTCTATTTCCATTTCAAATCGTAGACCTGCCTCTCCGGAAAAAAGAAATGAAAGGTGTGAAGGCTATTTCTTCTCTTGGCTGGCAACTTTGGCCCATGAATCGCGAAGGGGCACAATCCGATTAAATACGAGCTTCCCAGGAGAAGAATCTTTTGGATCGAGGTAGAAATAGCCGAGCCTTTCAAACTGGAACCGACTTCCCGGTAATGCGCCTGCCAGGCTGGACTCCACACGACATGAGGTAAGGGTTTCCAACGATCTCGGATTCAGATATTTTGTAAAATCATCCTCTTTGGCCATTGGATCGGCGATTTGGAAGAGGCGATCATACAATCGTACCTCAGCAGGAACTGAGTGATTTGCCGATACCCAATGGATGACCCCCTCAACTTTGCGTCCGTCTGAGGGTGGTCCATTTCGGGTTTCTGGATCATAGGTGCAGTGCACCTCAACGATTTCACCGGTCTGCTTGTCCTTAACCATGTTTACGCATTTTATGATGAAGGAATATCGCAGACGCACTTCACGTCCGGGACCGAGACGATAATATTTTTTCGGAGGATTTTCATGAAAGTCCTCCTGTTCGATATATAGGACTCTGGAGAAAGGAACCATCCGTGACCCCATCCCGGGATTCTGTGGACGATTGGGACATTCGAACTCTTCCACTTGGCCTTCGGGATAGTTGTCGATGACTACACGGAGGGGCCGCAATACTCCCATGACGCGTGGCGCCCGTTCATTCAAATCTTCACGAACGCAATGCTCAAGAAGAGAAATGTCGACGAGATTGTCATTCTTGGCCACCCCAATCCTCGCACAAAAGTTTCGGATCGCCTCCGGGGTGTAGCCTCGCCCTCTCATCCCCGCTATGGTGGGCATTCGTGGATCGTCCCAGCCTGTCACGTGCTCCCTTCCTACCAATTCGATCAGTCTTCGCTTGCTGAGAATTGTGTAACTGAGATTGAGGCGAGCAAATTCGATCTGCTGAGGATGGTAATCCACATTCAACTGATCCAGAATCCAATCATACAGAGGACGATTATTTTCAAACTCCAGGGTGCAAATCGAATGAGTGATTTTTTCGATGGAGTCCGAAAGACAGTGGGCAAAGTCGTACATCGGGTAGATGCACCATTGCGTCCCTGTTCGGTAGTGAGTCGCTCGCTTGATGCGGTAGAAAACAGGGTCTCGCATGGTGATGTTTGGAGAGACCATATCGATTTTGGCGCGAAGGACATGGGCCCCATCCTCAAATTTTCCCGCCCGCATTTGGGCGAACAAGGCCAGGTTCTCTTCAATGGAACGGTTCCGATAAGGGCTTTCTTTGCCTGGTTCGGTCAAGGTGCCCCGTTGCTCCCTTATTTCATCTGCGCTCAAACTGCAGACATAGGCTTTGCCCGTTTCAATGAGCTGGACTGCAAATTGGTAGAGTTGCTCAAAATAGTCAGAAGCATAGAACAGGCGATCCTCCCAATCAAACCCCAGCCAGCGGACGTCGTTGATAATCGATTCGACATATTCAAGGGATTCGCCACTCGGATCTGTATCATCCATCCGTAAATTGCAGGCGCCTTTGTACTGAGCGGCGATGCCGAAATTGAGGCAGATGGATTTGGCATGTCCGACATGGAGGTATCCATTCGGTTCGGGCGGAAATCGTGTAGCGACACGTCCCTGGAACCTATTGCTCCTTATGTGTTCCTCAATCATTTCCCTTATAAAATCCGATGGGGGTGATGAATTGGTTTGAGCCATAGAGTCGGTTCCTTTCTCTTGCTCTAACTTCGCTTCTTAATATATCATATCCTATCCGTCTCGCAAGACCCAGTGGGGCAAGAAGCAGGGTATTAGATGGCGTAGGTCCTGAAGCAATTTATCTTATGCATTTTAGAACCAATGTCCCCTTCTTCCGTTGCCGGCTTGATGTGAAAAATGGTGGATGAAAAAACAGGAAATCTTGAAAAAAATGTTTGAGAGAAAACGTCCTGAAGAAAATAGGTTGAAAATAAATAGGGAGAGAAGCGGTTTTAATTAAAAAATAATGTGGCGGGGAGGGGATTTATCATGTCTTGTTTCATACGGTTTTTTCCTCCTCCTTTTTATAAAAAAATGTTAGATTATCAACCTCTGTCAAAATTTGGCTTTTTCCGTCTTGCGATTCAAGGACAACCATCCTTTCCACAATTTTTTTAACCTGATACTCAATACCATTTAATATGCTTCTCACCGTGTCTCCCACCTTTGTTTCCATGGCGGTTCCTCCCGTTTCCCCTTCCCCGCCACCAATAAAAAGTTACCACATATCCATTCCTTTGTAAATAAATATTTTACGCCATTTTACTCTGTTTTACTCTATTTTTCCAAAAATTTTGTCTAAAAAATTAGCAATTCTATAATTATTCCGCCGACTAACTCCTTTATTGACTATTCCATTCAGCTTTCATAGAATGCCGCTAATAAATGTCCAATAGATAAACATGGCGGTTCTATTTTAGAGGAAATAGGACTTTTTAAGTTATTTGTCGAAAGTTGAAATAGAGTTGAAGAAACTATTAACTGTGTAGGCCTGATCCCATTATTTAGGGTATGATATGAGACGGAACAAATGGTTAGCCAAATTTGGAATAACTCTCATTGGTATGTGTTCACTTTTTATTTATGGATTTAGTAAGGTGGAAGCAGCAGAGTGGAAGCTGTTCCAAGCAACCTCCGTTGGCAATATTTACTACTTCGATTCAGCAAACATAAAACACTTTCCAAATGATGTTGTTTGGGTTTGGGTGAGAATTATTGAAACAACAGGATTAGTGAAGAGGAATTAAAGGGATTAAAAGATCCTAAAAAAGCAAAAGATGTCATAAAGAAAGCGCATGAAAGATCAACAGGCGAATGGAAACAACTATTTGAGATAATGTGTTCACACAGGATGTCTCGAACATTATCAGCCACTTTGTATGACAAGGATGGAAGTATAAAAGACGATTATGAAATGGATTGATTCTCTCTCAGTCTTCCTCCTCTCTATTCTAAAATAATTCTTGCATCTACGGCGATGGCCTTATTTCGATAAGCAAGTATTGGGTTTAACTCCAATTCTTTAATCTGTGGATTCTCCTCTATCAATTTGGATATCTTAAGAATGATTTCCACTAAAGCAGGGATGCTGGCAGGTTCTTTTCCCCTATAACCCTGCAATAACGGATATCCTTTTATCTCTTGAATCATTTCCTGGGCGTCTCTTTGCTCAACAGGAATAACTCTGAAGGAAATATCTTTGAGCAATTCTACAAAAATACCTCCCAGACCGAACATGATGACAGGACCAAATTGAGGATCTTTACTGGTTCCCACAATGACTTCTGTTGCTGGCTGGAGCATTTTTTGTACGGATACTCCATGAACCACTGCGTCGGGAAATTGTTTCCTAACTTTTTTTAAAATTTCGTCATATGCCTTCTTTACTTCGGCGGCACTGTTGATCGAAAGCTTAACGCCACCCGAATCGCTTTTGTGAACTACATCCGGAGAAACTATTTTGAGTACGACAGGGAAACCCATTTTCTGGCTTAATGAAACAGCCTCTTTTGAGGTCTTTGCCAGTTTGGTTTCACCAACGAGTATCCCCGCTTGTTTGAGAATTCTTTTTGATTCAAATTCGGTGAAAATAGACCCACCTTCTTTTTTTATTTGATCGAATATCGAAAGCTTTCCCATTATTCTTCTCCCTTCTTCCGGTTTGAATATTGATAAGCAATACCCAGCGCTTTAATAGCTATCTCAAGATCTGAAAATACCGGAAAGCCCAGATCCTCCATTCGACTGGATAATGCATTGATGAGAGGGATGCTCGGGCCATAGATCCAGGTAGCTATGGTTTTTTGATCATACCCCTGCATTTCTTTATAAAATTTTACATATTCCTTTACAAAGTCCTCAAATGGGCTTGTCCAGATGACATTAAAGAGGCAATCAATGGTACCATCCTCCAGAACGGTTTTTAAAATTTCGGAATAGATCGTCATATAATTATTAACCGCCATGGGCGGGCCAATATCCACGACCGATTTTCCCAGATCAGGGAAAATCGCATTTAACTTTTTGGTTATTTCAGGAGATAACCGGGCAACCGATAAACCGTATTTTGCCCCTTCATCGATGGCTAAAACTCCCACCCCGCCAGTAAAGGTGACCATTCCCAGCCGGTTTCCCTTTGGCAAGGGTTGAAGAGAAAAAATTTTGGGCAACTCAAAAAGCTCACGGAATTTTTCCAAGCGAATGATCCCCGCCTGTTTACAGGCGGCGTTGAAAATCTGATCATCCACCGCTAAAGCGCCCGTGTGAGAAGCAGATACCTTTGCCCCTTCCTTTGTCCGGCCGGATTTTAGAATTAAGACAGGTTTTTGGGCAGCCACCCTTTTTGAAATTTCTAAGAACCTTCGGCCATCTCGAATGCTTTCCAGGTACATCGTGATGACTTTTGTCGCCGGGTCGTTTTCAAGATATTCAAGCAGATCGCATTCATCCACATCGCATTTATTCCCGAAATCGCATATCTTGCTCACCCCGTAGTGAAGATCAGCGTAAGGAAATGCCTGGGGATTGATCATCCCTGTTTGAGCACAGATCGCTACTGTGCCTGACTTTACCTTTTTATATCCTGGTTCGTATGGGTCGGGAGTCAAGCCATTGGCAGAATTCACAATGCCTGCGGTGTTGGGCCCAATAATTCGAATTCCTGCTTTCCTTGCAATCTCTACGATTTCGTTTTGCAGTTTGGCTCCTTCCTCATCCCTTTCTGCAAAACCATCCGCCACCACAATCACCGCCTTGATTCCTTTTCCAGCACATTCTCTCAAGACATTGGGAACAAATCGGCGATTGATCATAATGAGCACCAAATCTATTTTCTCTGGTATTTCTTTAATGGAAGGATAGGCCTTCAACCCGAGGACTTCTTGATAGGAAGGGTTCACAGGATAGATTCTCCCTTCAAAACCGGCATTCAATAAAGTTTTGATCACCACATAACCGCCAAAATAGCCCTCTCTCAACGATCCGACCACCGCAACACTTTGCGGTTCAAAAAAAAGCGATAGGGCGCTTCTTTCTGATTCCGAAACTTCACCTTCCATTTAAATCTCCCTTCTTCCTAACTCCTACTCAGGCTCAAGAGAATAGCATGCTAAAAGGTAACAATTTTACCTGGCGATTTCAACTTGATTTTTCGGTTGACAACTCAGCCTCTCTCAAATAATTTGCTAAAGAGCGAACAATACTTCCATGAAAGATCCAGGCACCTTTAACTTCCGCTGGTTTATCGTGGATTGGCGTCGCGAGCATCGGAAGTAAAATCCTTTGGGGGGCATTGTCAGATAAAATTGGAAGGGAAATTACTTATACGATAGGAATCACCTGCTCCATACTTGGAATGCTATGGCTTATCCTATTCAGTCTATTCCCTTCCTCCGGTCTCCCTTATTTTTATGCTATCTTCTTCGGTATGGGGTACGCGGTTCAGGCAGCTCTTCCTCCTCTCATGACAGCAGATTTTTTTGAGGGCCATGCCTACGGAGGTATCTTTGGCGCCCTCATGATCTTTGTTGGGGTGGGCGGGGCCCTTGGAGCATGGTTTGCCGGTTTTCTTTATGACCAGACGGGAAGCTCTGTTCCTGTTTTTATCATTACCATCATCTGTGCCTTTTTTTCTTGCCTTAACATCTGGTGGGCTGCCCCTAGGAAGATCAGGATTGTGCCGGGGAAAAGGTTCAAATATATCTAACCTATTAGTCTAAAATTCGGACCTCCAGAAACAAATCTCCTTGATTACCATCCCTATCCACCTGCCCTAATCCTTTCAAACGCAAGCGCGTTCCTTCATGGACTCCAGGTGGAATGGTTACCAAGAGGCTTCTTTTTTTCAATCCTTGGGGAATGGAGATTAATTTACGGGCGCCATGATCGGCTTCCCTCCGAGTAAGCGTGACGGCTCCATAAATATCCAATTCTTCAGGAGGATAGTGAGGTGAAATAGTTTGAATGCGAGGTGTGGTTTGCCTTTCGGTATGTTGTCGGAGCATTCCACTTAAGCCTGTTCTTGGGATGACATCAAATATTTTTATAAGAACGAGACCTGCCACAAAACCTCCGATATGGGCCCAGAAGGCAATGCCTCCAACATTCCTCGGGGTGAGGCTTGCAGAAAATAATTGCAGGAAGAGCCAAAACCCGAGGAAGATAAAGGCGGGAATCTCGACAAATTGGAAAAAGAAAAAGATCGGTATCAATGTCAAGATTCTCGAACGGGGATAGAGGAGGAGATAAGCTCCCATGACACCTGAAATGGCTCCGCTCGCCCCAATGGTAGGGATATTGGAATTCCAATTCGTGAAGAGTTGGACCAAACCGGCTGCCACACCGCAGAGAAGATAGAAGGCAAGGTATCGAATGTGGCCGAGCCTGTCTTCGATGTTATCCCCGAAGATATAGAGGAACCACATGTTCATGATAATATGAAGAAATCCTCCATGAAGAAACATAGAAGTCAGGAAAGGGAGATATTGTTGCAACCTTGTGAAGTGAGCAGCAAGTTCTGGATCGTGATATCGGAGGGGTACCATTCCATAGAGATAAAGAGCCTCTTTCAAATCAGGACCCTGAAGGAGTTGCCATATAAAAACAATGATGTTGAGGCCAATGATAATGAAGTTGAAAGCCGGGAAGTTCTTTGAACGAATGGCATCTCGAATGGGGATCATATTGTTGTTATTAATATAATTTTTCTACCTATCGAATACAAGGAAAAACCAAATTTCCCCTCCCCCTTGATGGGGGAGGGTGAGGGTGGGGGTGATGTTATGGCCTTATTTAAAACTTGATTTACTCTTTGCTTTTTAGTAAGTTTTAAGTTAAATAGTTTTGGTTTCATTGGTCTGGGGTAAAGGTTCTTTTGAACCTTTCATTGGGGTCCCATCGTCTAGTGGCCTAGGACACCGGCCTCTCACGTCGGTAACACGGGTTCGAACCCCGTTGGGACCACCAAAATATTTCTATGGAATACCTTCCTGTTACTGTCGATAAAAGCCATCTCATCACCATTGGAGAAAGACTCTATTCAGAGAGCATCGAACTCATCCGGGAGTTGGTCAACAACGCCTATGACGCCGATGCCACAGAAGTCGATATCAAAATGACCGATGAATCCATTGAGGTGAAAGATAACGGGACAGGAATGGATCGGGAAGGGCTAAGACAATATTTCAATATCGGTTCCCCAGAGAAGATCGTTAAAAATAAGTCGCCTATCTTTCATCGGGACCTTATCGGTCAGTTTGGTATCGGGAAATTTGCAAGCCTTTCTGCTTGCGAATGTTTTGAGGTCTATACTCAAAAAGGGGAATTTACGGCCAAGGTGACCTTCGACAAAATGGAATGGGAAAAAGAGGGAGACCAGTGGAATCTACCGCTCCGAATCTTGCCTCCCAATAGGGAAAGAGGGGATGGTACGACGGTTACTCTTCTCCGATTGAGTGGAGGGTATCCTTAAACGTCTCGCAGGACATAAAGAGAAACAAAGGGCAAGCAAAGCGCTGAAAGAAGCGCTGCAGAGAGTGCATCGAGCCTTAGCCTTAAACCCAGATCTTTCTCCCTTCGGTGCTATTCCATTAGCTGGCGAAGGTGAAGGCATGGGAGGGGCAGGTGTCGTCACAAAGAAATTGGGCCAAAAAGGGGAAAACGAGGTTCAACTTCCTGAAGAGGGAAAAGAGGATGAAGGAGTTCAACCATCCCATCAACAAAAGAAGATAAGGAAGAAAGCGCCAAGGATCAAACGCTTAACTCCCAATGCAGTAGTTCGGAGGATGAAATTTGGGGAGACTGGAGTTTCTGTCTGCATCGATGATTTTGGAGAGGATGGACCGGAATGCTTTACAGAGGGCACGGTGATCTATATCAACCAGGAACATCCACTTTACCAACGGGAAGCAAAGAAGTCAGATACTTACATCTTGAATGTAACAAGGTTGATTACACAAGAGATCTCCTTAATGAAGGATACAAAAAGTCCTCGACAGGCCTTTTCAAGACAGAGCAAATTGCTTCGGGATGCTTTCATCCAAAATCCTCCTAGTTAAACTGCATATTATTCCTTAAAAAGAGCTGAGCTTATTAAAATTATTGGCAATTTTTGCTAACCCTTTATTTCTGCCCAGTGACCACAGAGTGCCTATTTGAATCCAAATTTAGGATTTTCTTGGGCGATCTACGGATTTTTGGGCAAAAGGTTAAAAGTCAACCCTTCGACTCCCCAGCTTAAATGCTGGGGCTTGCTCAGGGTTGACCCTGAGCGGCGCTTCTTCACCCCGCCTTCAAAGGCGGGGCTTGGCGCCGCCGAATGGGTCAATTTCTAAATGACAAGGATAATGTCATAGGGCATGATATTTGACGATGAAGTCGGCAAATTTAAATTCGAGTGGTCATCCCTTTTATGTGCAGGGTTCTTTCTCCTTTCAGGAAGCGTCCCAATAAGCTGATGCCCCTTAATTGGGTCACGCCAGTAGAATTCATAAGCTACCATACTTTTTGACAATTTAATACCGATTTACCCCGTTAGAAGATATAATTCCCTCCGGGCCGGAGGCCTTCCGGGCCAGAGGCCTTTTAGAGTGAACACGGGGTTTACTTTTGATAGTATTTGTGGGCCTTAAATCTAAGAATATCGTCTGTTGTATTATCTATGGTTACTTGAACAAAAAAGATATTATCGAGACCAGAATTCTCACCTAAAACCTTTTTCCCCCAATTCATGACCGATTCGCTGGTAATTCTTATTGGATTCCTTCTCCTCTCAGGGAGTACCCCAATTAACTCGAGCCCCTTTATTGGATCACGCCAATAAAATTCGTAAGCTACCATATATATGCCTCTTTTGTTCAATTTATTAAGATTTAGATATAAAAATACATAAATCATTTAAGCAATTTTCATACCTGATTTCCATAATCATTATAAGCGGACATAATTAATGAGGTTTTCTTAAGACCCAACATTTTTATTTAAAGTTAAAAGTGTAAGGATTTTCGACATATGTTCAAAGTTAATGAGCTAACCAATAGAATTCATTTAAAAAAAGCTCATTATTGAAATCGTAAATTTTCCTGACAATTTTTCAAAATTCTTGTTGGTATCACGGGTTCGAATCCCGTTGGGACCACCAATTATTTGGATCACTATCCTGCCTATAATGGGAGCCTCTCTTAAACTTTCCCCTGAATAACAAACTGACACCCCTTCAATGAAATGCCAGGGAGTTCTTGTCCAATCTTTAAGCCTGTGTTATGTTTTCTGTCAGATAAGGTTTTTTTGTTTATCATCGGGGAGGAGAGAAGTCATGATCGGGAAGAAGATTCGGATGGAACGTATCATGAATCGAAATTCTGGCAAGACGGTGATTGTCCCTATGGATCATGGGGTCACTCAGGGGCCGATTGCCGGGTTGATCAATATCCAACAGACGATTAAGGCCGTCGTGAAAGGTGGAGCGAATGCTATTATTCTCCATAAGGGGTTAGTTGAAACGGGTCATATGGATAGAGGAAGGGATGTGGGCTTGATCCTTCATCTCTCAGCAAGTACCGAAATGGCACCCAACAAAGATTCAAAGGTGATGGTGTGCACGGTTGAAGAGGCCATCAAGTTAGGAGCAGATGCAGTCTCCATCCACGTGAACCTTGGGGACCAGGATGAGAAGATGATGTTAAAAGATCTGAGTTCCGCAGCCAAAGTAGCCATGGAATGGGGGATGCCCCTTTTAGCGATGATGTACACCAGAGGTCCCAAAGTGAAGAGTGAATATGATGTCAAGGTGGTAAAGCATGCGGCTCGATTGGGGGCAGAATTGGGAGCAGATATGGTCAAGGTCCCTTATACGGGATCCTCGGAGAGCTTCCAAGAGGTGGTAGAAGGTTGTTCCGTCCCGGTGGTGATTGCTGGAGGCGAGAAGATAGAGACCGACAAGGATATTTTGGAGATGGTCAAAGGGGCGATAAGTGCAGGAGGAGCAGGGGTCTCCATCGGAAGAAATGTTTTTCAACATAAGGATCCGGAGAAGATCGTCAAAGCGATTTCCAAGATCGTCCACAAGGGCTTCACGGTCGAAGAAAGTCTGAAGGAACTTAAGGGGAAATGAAAACCGTTTGGGTGAAGGTCATCCCATGGAGTTTAGAATTGGCCCAGGCTGCCATGGAGGGTGGGGCCAATGCCCTCTGGATTCCGCCAGGAATGCAATCAGAGGTAAAAAAGATGGGGATCATCCCAACAATAGCCGAAGATGGAGATGTCGTATTAGGGAAAGATGTTGTCGTGAAGGAAATTCGGAAGAAACAGGACGAAGAAGAGATTTTTAACCTGACCCTCTCCAAAAAAGGTGGTTGTAAGAGGAGTCGACTGGACCATCGTCCCTCTCGAGAATCTATTGAGTAAGACGAGAAATATCTTCGTGGAGATCCAAGATCCTCAGGAAGGGCGGACAGCACTGGGAATTCTTGAAAAAGGGGTGGAGGGAGTTGTGATCAACAATCCCGATCCTGACGCTGTACGGCAAATCCTCTTAATGCTCAAAGAGAAAAAAGAAAAATTAGAGCTTCTAACAGCCAGAGTCAAACGTATCGAGCCTTTGAGCTCAGGAGACCGGGTCTGTGTGGATACCTGTTCTTCAATGGATTTAGGGGAAGGGATGCTTGTGGGCAATAGCAGTCAAGCCCTTTTCCTCATTCATTCTGAGAATGTGGAGAACCCTTTTGTAAATACAAGGCCCTTTCGGGTAAATGCGGGTCCTGTCCATGCCTATATTCGTATGGCGGATGGGCAGACAAAATATCTCTCGGAAATCAGAACAGGGGATCGTGTGATGATCGTGAATTTTGAGGGTAAAAGCTATCCTGCCGTGGTGGGAAGGGCCAAGGTGGAGAGACGGCCCTTGGTTTTGGTAGAAGCTGAAGAGAAAGGTGAAAATATTTCAGTGATCCTGCAAAATGCTGAGACCATCCGACTGATCCAACCTGATGGAAAGGCCATTTCGTTGATAGACCTTCAGGAAGGGAGCGAGGTCCTGGTCTACCGTGAAAAAGGAGGAAGACATTTCGGGGTTCAGATTGATGAGACTATTGTAGAGAGGTGAGAGCGTGGGAAAGCTTTGTATTCCTATTGTCGAGACGACTATGGGAAAAGCCCTGATCGCCATCAAAAAAGCTAACCGATTGACAGATCTGATTGAGCTTCGAGTAGATTATTTAAGGAATGCAAGACTGGCGCTTCTCCTTCAAGATCGGAAGAAACCATTTATCGTTACCAATCGAAGAAAAGAAGAGGGGGGTAAATACAGAGGCGAGGAAAGAAAAAGATTGAGCGTTTTAAAGGAAGCCATTCATTTGGGAGCAGATTATATTGATGTGGAATTGGCAACGGAAAGGTCATTGCTTCAGGGTTTAGTAAGAGATAAAAGAGGGACACAAGTCATCCTCTCCTTCCATGATTTTCGAAGAACACCTTCCCTAAAAGAACTGCAAAGGATTTCTTGGCAAATGATTCAATTGGGAGCGGATGTGATCAAGATCGTTCCCTTTGCCAAGTCCTGGGAAGACAATCTCAGCATCCTATCGCTTATTCCTTTTGCCAGAGAAAGAAGACAGAAAATCGTTGCCTTCTGCATGGGAGAAAAGGGGAAGATCAGCCGCATCTTTTCTCCCTTCTTCGGAGCTGCCTGGACATACGCTTCGATTGATCGAACCAGAGTCTCTGCTCCAGGGCAACTGACCGTCCGAGAGTTAAAGAATACCTGGGAGAAAATGAGATGATTGATGGACGGACGGAGCTTTACGGAATTATCGGAAATCCGATCCGACACAGCTTGAGCCCCATGATTCACAATGAGGCTTTTAAAAGACTGGGTTGGAATGCTGTTTATCTGGCTTTTGAAGTAAAGAACCTTGAAGAA
>PEUO01000242.1:5391-6901 GCA_002780715.1 Deltaproteobacteria bacterium CG03_land_8_20_14_0_80_45_14 | reverse complement strand
AGATCTCTATCGAGCCAAATTTCGGCTTTTACCCCGGCAGCAGAGAGCCACGGTTCTTGGCCGGGATGTCGCCCCACATGGGCGTGAGTCAGGTGCCACAGGCTTGCCCGTTGGACTCCACAGATCAGAGGAATAAATCAAGATCTTCCTGCCTTGGCCATTTCCTCAATGACCCTTAATTTTGATATCTCCCCGAGGGCAATCAATGTGTCACCGGCATTCAGAGTGCTCCGAAATGTGGGATTGAACTTGGTGTCACCCGTTGATTGTTTGATTGCCACAATGATGGCTCCCAGATCTCTTCCAATTCCGCATTGCTCCAAGGTCAGTCCAATGAGGCTTGAGCCTTCCTGAATAGCGATTTCCTGCATTTGAAGCTCGATGTTCCCGCTCTTGGTGGCAAACTCAATAAAATCTACAACCGTAGGTTTCAAAACGGTATGAGCCATCCTCAAGGCGCCGATATGGTAAGGCGAGATGACCTTTGTGGCGCCTCCCCGGAGCAGCTTTTGTTCTGAATCTTCCTCAGCAGCTCGGGCAATAATCAAAAGGTTTGGATTTAAGCCCCTTGCGCTCAAGACGACAAAAAGATTTTCCGCATCTGTAGACAACACAGAAATTAAACCTTTGGCCCTTTCTACGCCCCCTTCCTTAAGGGTATTATCATGGGCGGCATCCCCTATCAGAAAAAGGATATCCTCCTTTTCCTCTAACATCCGGGGGTCTTTGTCAATGACAACGAACTTTACTCCCTCGGCCTTTAGCTCTCTGCATATGATCTTCCCCATCCGTCCATAACCGCAAACAATATAGTGATCATATAAATCTTTAATCTTCTTTTCCAATTTCCTCCTCCCAAAGATATCTTTAAGCTCACCCTCTAAGATGATTCTTGCACCGGCACTAAGGGCATATAGCACCGTTCCTACGCCCCCAACGATCAAGAAAATAGTGAAGATCCTACCCTTCAGGGAGAGTTCGTGAATTTCTCGATACCCCACCGTTGTGATCGTGGTAATGGTCATGTAGATTGAATCAAGGAGATTCCACCCTTCCACCATAATATACCCTACAGTGCCAAAGGCGATAATAAAAGTAATTAATGCGAGAATCTGGAATAATTTATTTTGGATTTCTTTCATAGGTTTTACTAAAATAATACTGCTAAATGATTTTGAGTGCAAGACAATTAACCCACCCGTTGCATAAGAAAGGTTCCGAAAGGCGGCTGGGTATGCAGGAGAACCTTTAAAGCGGCGCCTCTTTAACTTGTTATGGTTGCTTTTCATAAATAATCTGAGATAATTGATTTAAAAATGAACTCATTAGAACAAAAAATTGATCCCCTACCCACCCATCCTGGTGTTTACCTTTTCAAGGACAAAAAGGGGACGATTCTCTATGTCGGGAAGGCCGGGAATATCAAACATCGAGTGAGTTCTTATTTCCGGAAACCGGCAGGGAAAGATTTGAAAACTTTGGCGATGTTAGAGAAGGTGGCGGAAATCGA
>PEUO01000242.1:1812-5381 GCA_002780715.1 Deltaproteobacteria bacterium CG03_land_8_20_14_0_80_45_14 | reverse complement strand
ACCGATACGGAAAAAGAGGCCTTCATTCTGGAGAACCATCTCATCAAGGCCCACCACCCGCGGTATAACATAAAGTTGAGGGATGATAAAAATTATCCCTGCCTCAAGCTTTCCATGGAGGACGATTTCCCCACACTCAATATTGTGAGACGGATCAAGAAAGATGGTTCACTCTACTTCGGCCCCTATCCATCTGCTACTTCACTTAGGGAGACCCTGAGACTAATCCGACGCCTCTTTCCGATTCGTACCTGCCTCAACACGAAATTTTCAGGCCGTCTCAGGCCCTGCATCAATTATGAAATGGATCGATGCCTCGGCCCATGTTGCGGAAAGATCGATCGGGACCAGTACAAGGAAATTGTCCGCCAAGTGGAGATGTTTCTTGAAGGAAAGAACAAAGGCCTGGTCGAGAGTTTAAAGAAGAAGATGGAAGAAGAGGCAGAAAAACTTTACTTTGAAGCGGCTGCAAGAATTCGAGACCAGATCGAGCATATTGAGAAAGTAATCGAAAAGCAGAAGATTGTTTCTACAGATTTCCTCGACCAAGACGTGATCGGTTTCCACCGGCAAGATCATACGTTTGTTGTTCATCCCCTCTTTATTAGGGGAGGGAAACTCTTGGGAGGCAAGGGTTTTACTTTTCCCTTGGTTGGCCTTCCTGAGGAGGAGATCCTATCCTCTTTCCTTCATCAATATTACCATGAAGGCAAATTCATCCCCGAACAGATCTTGATTCCAAAGGTGATTCCCGAGCAAGATCTTGTTGAACGATGGTTGACGGAACTCAAGGGGAAAAGAGTCCGGATCTTTGTTCCCGTGAAAGGAGATAAGAAACATCTCCTTAAAATGGCCTGTGAAAATGCTCAGCAGTTTCTTCTTGCAAAGGATGAACTGGATAAGGACGAGGAGAAACTTTTAGAAGCCCTAAAGGAGAAGCTTCATCTCAAAAAGTTTCCTCGAAGGATTGAGGCTTTTGATATCTCGAACCTCCAAGGCGGAAATGCCGTTGGATCAATGGTTGTTTTTGAAGACGGGAGGTCCGACAAGGACAGATACCGTCATTTCAAGATTAAAACGATGGAAGGAGCGGACGATTATGGCATGATGTACGAAGTTCTCCTCCGACGATATCAAAAGGCCGTTGAAGAAAATGATCTTCCGGATCTGGTTTTGTTAGACGGGGGAAGAGGCCAATTGAATGTGGCGCAGGAGGTATTCAAAGAACTGAAGATAAAGGGGGTCGATCTCATCAGCCTGGCTAAAGAAAGGACTGTTGAAGGACCTCATCTTCCGAGGTTTAGAAAGAGCGAAGAAAAGGTCTTTCATCCTCAATATAAGAAACCTTTCGTTTTAGAAAAACATTCATCGCCCCTCCATCTTCTTGACCGAATCCGTGATGAAGCCCATCGTTTTGCTATTACTTATCATAAGAAGGTCAGGAATAGGGAGACAGTCAAATCCATACTAGGAGAGATCCCGGGCATCGGTAAGGTTAGGCAAAAGGAATTGTTGAAATATTTTGGCAGCGTTGAGAAGGTCAAAGAAGCTACGGAAGAAGAATTAGCTAAAGCTCCAAAGATGAATCGAAAATCAGCCCAAATCGTTTATCGCTTCTTTAATAGAGGGAAAATATAAGTTTCCCTCTCATGAAGATAAAAAAACGGTGCGTTCATAAGAACGCACCGCATTATCCTTTCTTCAGGAGAGAGGTTTAAGTCCCTCAGATATTTCCTGTTTCACAGCGAAACCAGGCCGAATAGGTGACATTAAAGCCGGCCTTTTTGAAATCCTTGACAATTGGATCGGGGTTACTCGTCTTCAATCGAAGCGCGATCATCCAGTCTTTCTTTTGTGGCCTGGGCAGGGAGATCATACTTAAAATGATGGTTTCATGTTGATTGACAATCGAGATAATTGTCTCAAGGTCATTCAACTTTCCGCCTAATCCCTCAATGGTGATCCTCGATCCTTCTTCCCTTATCCCTAAGGCACCAGTGAGGAACCGTATGATATCCGATTCAGTGGCGATACCAACCAGTTTCCCTTTATCTACCACAGGAAAGGAACCGATCTTTTTCTCTTGTCCAATCCTTAATGCTTCCTCAAAAGGGGTATCTGGGTTGAAGGTCACAGGATTCTTCTTCATAATTTCCTTTACCGTCATTTTTGAAAGGAGATAATTCAATTCATGAATACTCAATGAAGTAGCGGGTGAAGGGGAGGCCTCGAGGAGGTCGTGTTTGGTAACGATGCCCACCAATTTACCCTTGTCAACAACAGGAAGCCTTCGGATATTGTTTTCTTTCATGATCTTTTGAGCGTCTAAAACATAGGTGTTGCTGTCCACAGTAATTGGATTCTTTGTCATCATATCCCTAATTCTCATTTTTCTTCCCTCCCTTTAACATATTTTCTTTCATAATAATATAATCATCAGTATCCCCATTCCGCAACAATAATAAGAAAAATTGAATATTTTTCCCATCTTAATAATTTTTATCAAGAGAGTCAAGGTTAAAATCCCCACTCCAAAGGCAATGACCGAGCCAATCAGGGTCGTCCAAAGCGCCCCTCCGGAATCCACTTTCTTTATCTCAAGAAGGATGGCGCCAAGAATAGCCGGGATGGAGAGGAGGAAGGAAAACTTTCCCGAGAGTTCTCGATCCAGACCGCAAAAAAGTCCCATGGAGATGGTGGCGCCAGATCGAGAAATTCCAGGGATGATAGCGAACCCCTGGGCAATCCCGATGAGGATGGCGTCAAACCGCCCCATCCGTCCCAATGGTTTTCCTTCCTTGTTAGCCCAACGAGTAAGCCAGAGGACCAATCCTGTGATGAGGAGCATTCCTCCGACAAGTTTAGGTTTGGAAAAGAAAGATTCAAGCCAATCTTTAAAGAAAATACCCATTAGACCGGTAGGAATGGTTGCAACGATGATCCAGAGAAAGAGTTTGGCCCCCTCCCGGTTTTCCTCTTTTCTCCTTAATGTCGATACAATCCCTTTGATGATCCTCCCAATATCCGCCCAAAAATAGATCACCACTGCCAGGAGAGTTCCCAGATGGAGCATGACATCGAAAAAAATCGGGGGTTCCTTGAATCCCAATAGGGATTGAAAAAAGACGAGGTGCCCAGAACTGCTAACGGGTAAAAATTCCGTCAGTCCCTGAACGATCCCAAGAAAAATGGATTGTAATATATTGATTTTATCCTCCTTAACCTTTGATTGTTAATTTAACGCTATGCGCTATGCTACTTAACGTCCCTGTAAAGCAGAAACGGCTGATTTTACTTTTTTCTCAACAAGATCTCTAATCTCAGTGAGTCGATCCTGAGTGAGAGCTTCAAACCGGAGAACCAGCGCTGGCTGGGTGTTCGAAGCCCTCACCAATCCCCATCCATCCTCAAATTTTACCCTGACCCCATCCACATCGATGACCGGGTAGTCTTTTCTCAATTCCTCTTTTACCTTTTCGACGACTTTAAATTTGATCTCATCCGCGCAATCGACTCGAATTTCAGGGGTGATAAATGTCTTGGGGACATCGCTGAGAAGTGTGGATAAT
>PEUO01000242.1:0-1618 GCA_002780715.1 Deltaproteobacteria bacterium CG03_land_8_20_14_0_80_45_14 | reverse complement strand
TTCGATCTCGGGAAAAGGCGTTCTTCACCGCAACAACGCCGCGAACAAAAAGTCCAAACTCGCCGATATTATCAATAAGTTGCCCTAACGATCTCTTTATCATTTCGGCTATTCGTCTAACTTTTATATTTAATCACTCGTTCGATAATTTGGAGCCTCTTTACTGATTTTCACGTCGTGAGGATGACTTTCCTCAATGGAGGCACGCGTCACTTTGATGAATTTTGCGGATTTTTGTAAATCCGCAATTGTCCGTGCACCACAATATCCCATCGACGACCTGAGCCCGCCTGTCAACTGATGAACGGTTTCATATAACGCTCCTTTGTACGGCACAATCCCTTCAATTCCTTCCGGAACCAGTTTCTTCGTTTCCTCGGATTCTTGAAAATATCGGTCTTTGCTTCCTTTTTCCATCGCGGCAATTGAACCCATACCTCGATACGACTTATAAACACGTCCTTCATATAAAATTGTCTCGCCCGGACTTTCCTCCATCCCGGCTAATAGCGAACCGAGCATTACCGCATTCGCACCAGCGGCAAGTGCTTTCGCAATATCTCCGGAATATCGGATTCCACCATCGGCGATGATTGGAACTCCGGACTTTACTGCTTCTTCGGCGCAATCCAAGATCGCCGAAAGTTGCGGCACTCCAACACCCGCAACAATTCGGGTCGTGCAAATCGCTCCCGGCCCAATCCCAACTTTAACGGCGTCGGCCCCAGCGTCGATCAGTTCACGTGTTGCTTCGCTGGTAGCAACATTTCCGGCAATAACATCCATGTTTGGAAAACGCTTCTTCATCTGACGAACCGTTTCGATCACGTTGCGCGAATGTCCGTGTGATGTATCGACGACCAGAACATCAACTTGAGCATCAATCAAACGCTCAGATCTCTCGAGAAAATCGCCAGTAACACCGACAGCCGCGCCAACACGAAGACGCCCGATCGAATCCTTGGCGGCGTTCGGGGATTTTTTCTTCTTCAGAATATCCTTAACGGTAATTAATCCTTTTAAACTGCCCTGCTTGTCGACAATAAGCAATTTTTCAATCCGATGTCGCTGAAGTATTTCCTCCGCTTTTTCCAAAGTTGTCCCAACGGGAGCGGTGATCAGGTTTTCGCTGGTCATCCTTTCTGAGATTTTTTGTTCAAGATTCGTCTCGAAACGGATATCGCGGTTTGTTAAAATGCCTATCAATTGACCGCCATCGACGATTGGAATTCCTGAGATCGAATACTTCGACATGACTTCCAGCGCTTCCTTGATAGTCTTGTCCGAAGAAAGTGTGATTGGTTTAACTATCATTCCACTTTCGGAACGTTTGACTTTATCAACTTCCATGGCCTGCTCCTCAATCGACATATTTTTATGCAATATTCCGATCCCGCCTTCTCGAGCGATAGCGATTGCCATTGCGCCTTCCGTGACTGTATCCATAGCCGCACTGACGATGGGTACAAACAGTTCAATGCGCGCAGTCAAATGCGTCGTCAGGCTGACCTGCTTGGGGAGAACATCCGATTTTGCCGGAATTAACAAAACATCGTCAAATGTAAATCCCTCTCGAACAATTTTTTTCAGATTCATAAAAAACCTTTTTTGGAAAGAG
>PEUO01000068.1 GCA_002780715.1 Deltaproteobacteria bacterium CG03_land_8_20_14_0_80_45_14 | reverse complement strand
TTTGACCGAATTGGCAGGAAGAAAGAATCTTTTCCCATTTTTTCGATGAGGGGGTAAAATCGCTCTCTCAGGTTCTGGAAGTGACCTTTTGGCTGACAGTAATGTCCGTAAGGCCTACCTCGGACTTTAACCTTGGATCATGTGCTGGAAGATTTAAATAACAAATCAACAGGAAGGAGGATTTATCAAGATGGCGATTTTAGAGGAACCGATTAAAGGTATTAAAGAGGTAAAGAATTACATCAATGGGGAATGGGTCGATTCGAAGGGAAAGATTGTCGATGTTGTCAATCCTGCGACAGGGAAGGTGATGGGGAAATGTCCCATTTCGACTAAAGAGGAGATCAATGCTGCGGTGGAAGCGGCGAAAGCAGCTTTCCCAGACTGGAGAAGGACCACCCCTCTTGCCAGGACGAGGGTTCTCTTCAGAATGAAAGGTTTGCTTGAGGAAAATTTCGAGGAATTGAGCAGAATCCAGACCATGGAGCATGGAAAGGTGATTGATGAATCGCGGGGCGAAACGAGAAGGGGCATCGAAAACGTGGAGGTCGCCTGCGGTATCCCCACATTGATGCAAGGCTACTATTCAGAGGATATTGCGAGCGGCATTGATGAATGGGTCATTCCATCGCCTTTAGGAGTTTTTGGGATCATCGGCCCTTTTAATTTCCCGTTTATGATTCCCCTCTGGTCAGCCCCTTATGCGGTGGCTACAGGAAACTGCGTTGTGGTCAAACCTTCGAGCGAGGTCCCCTTCAGTCAGATGAGGCTCGCTGAGTTGGCGGAAGAAGCTGGTTTTCCACCAGGAGTGTGGAATGTTGTCAATGGTGGGAGAACCGTGGTCGATGGTATGTTAGAACACAAAGATATTGTTGGGATCACATTTGTCGGTTCGACCCCCACAGGGCGAGATGTCATTTATAAAAGATGTGGTGAGACAGGTAAAAGGGTGATTGCACAATGCGGTGCGAAAAATTTTATGGTTATCATGCCCGATTGTAATGTCAAAGCGACCATTCCTGCTTTGATGACTTCCTTCTTCGGTAATTCAGGTCAACGATGCTTGGCAGGCGCCAATCTTCTCGTTGTTGGGGAGGATAACAAGTTCTACAAGAGTTTTATGGATGAGGTCTACAATATGGCCTCCAAGATCAAGATGGGTTATGGACTGGATGAATCCATACAGATGGGGCCCGTGCGGGACAAAGAGAAAAAAGAAAAGATCGTGAAATATATCGACATTGGAATCAAAGAAGGGGCCAAACTGGGACTCGATGGGAGGAAGCACAAGATAGAAGGGGGCTGCCCTGACGCCTGTTTTGTGGGTCCGACGATTTTCGAAAATGTTACACCTAATATGAGAATAGGGAGTGAGGAGATTTTTGGTCCGGTGATGAGTGTTTTTCGAGCAAAAACCCTGGACGAAGCGATCCAGATATGTAATGCAAGTCCTTTTGGAAATGGCCATGCGATTTTTACCCAGAATGGACGAAGCGCCAGAGACTTTCAATACAACGTGATGAGCGGTAATGTTGGAATCAATATTGGAATCGTAGCACCTGTGGCTTTATTCCCATTCAGCGGGATGAAAGACTCCTTCTTTGGAATCTTGCACACCCAGGGCCAGGAAGCGGTTCGTTTCTTCACAGAGAGCAAGGTTATCATCCAGAGGTGGTTTTAGACAAAAGTTCAGGTTGAGGTTAAGGTTAAGGTTAAGGTTAAGGTTAAGGTTAAGGTTAAGGAGCCAGGTTCGAAGTTGGGTTAGGTCATTGGTCATTGAACATTACGACTTAACCCTTCGACCATTGACCAAACCGGCTTCGTAACCCTAACCTGAGAACGATTTTGAATCCAATGTCGGGATAATTGTAGGAGGTGAACCAATGGGAATTAGTACGTGTTCTGGGGCGATCAGCCTTTCAAGAGAACTGGAGAATGAGTCTGCTAAGTTCTATCAGGAATTGTCAAAGAGGTTCGAAAAGGATAAGGACCTTTTCCTCACCTTTGCTAAAGATAATGCGAAGTATGTCACGCAGATTGAGCGGGCTTACTATGGCGTGATCACCGATGCCATTGAAGGCTGTTTTGCCTTTGATCTCAATCCAGAGGATTATCAGGTAAAGGCGGCGCCCTCCAAGGACGCGAGTTACTCCGGTGCCTTGAAAGAGGCATTGGCGATGGAGGAGAAGATTTTAAAATTCTATGGAATTGCGGCAGAGCAATCGAAACATCTCATGGCAGATGTTCCGAGATCTTTTACGCTGGTCGCCAAAAAGAGAAATGAGCGGATACCAAAGTTAAAAGCCCTTCTTGATCAGGCAAAATAAGAATATCCGATTAAAATATATGAAGCCCTGCCGAAGCAACCGGCAGGGCTTCAGAGTTTCAGCTTTGAATCCCTTCTTATTCTTTTTTTGGAGGCATTCCCCAGGCTGTTCCATCGACTACGATCTCGCCATTTTGGTTTGTGCAGGTCGTTTTAAATTTTGCCCGATTTTTTTCTAGGATCAGTTCGACGACCTCTACCCTTGCAGTGATGATATCTCCAATTCTCACCGGAGCAAGGAACTTGACCTCTTGGGAAAGGTAGATGGTTCCATGCCCTGGAAGGATATTCCCAAGGACAGTGGAAAGGATCCCGACGGAGAGAAGTCCATGGGCAATCCTGCCCTTAAAAGTGGTTTTTTCTGCATAGGTTTGGTCGAGATGAATCGGGTTAAAATCACCCGTCACCCTGGCAAAATCATTAATATCCGTTTCTGTAATCGTCTTGGAGATCTGAGCCGAATCTCCGATATTAAGTTCATCAATAGATTTTCCTTCACCCATCAAAAGAACCTCTACAAATCTTCTCCATCAACCAGGCCATGTTCTCAGCAAATTGGATTACTGTGTTGATGCCTTCTTCGTCCTCTTTGGCATTTCGAGCGCCTCGAGCACCTGCTACCCCAACATTCCAGTAAGTGGAGCCAGGAACAATCATCCCATTGATAAAAAACCAGAGGAGGAGCTGTGAGAAAGCAAGATTATGGCCTGCACGACGCGCAACAGTAATAGGACCTCCCACTTTGCGGGCAAAAAATTTTCCCGACCAGAGGGCTACAAATCCAGCTCGATCGAGGAGTGACATCAATTGAGGAACCACGGAGCTGAAATAGACCGGGGAACCGATGATAATTCCATCGGCATCTTTCATCTTATCAAATATTCCTTCGAAGTCATCCTCTTCAATAGTACATCGGTGCAGGTTTACACAATCGTAACAACCTGTGCAAGGCTTAATCGTCTTTCCCCTAAGACTGATCAATTCTGTTTTGATCTTCCTATTCTCAAGGGTCTCTAATGCCTTCTTTAAATAGAATTCTGTATTACTGTTTTCTCGGAAGCTACCTGCAATCCCTATGGCCTTCATCATCCCTTGTCTCCTCTTTGAATTTTCATTGCAATCGTAAGGTTGTCTTCAGACGACCGTCCTTAAGTTGGTCTTTTATCAATTTTCGGAAATAATCATGAATAAAGCATTTTCCAAATTCTTCTGTCTCCACTTGTAACCCTTGACTAAAAGAGAGATATTGTGAGGCGTATACGGCCTTTTTGGCAGAAGAGAGTGCATGCTGGGGGATAACAAATATTTTTCTGAGGATTTCCTCCCCCTTTTTTTCAAGTTCTTGATGTTCAACCAAATAATGAACCAATCCCAGTTCAAATGCCTCTTCACCACTAAAAAGGTGACCTTCAAGAATTATTTTTAAAGCTTTTCCCACTCCCACCAATCGGGAAAGTCGCTGGGTCCCTCCGCCGCCAGGTATAATACCCACCTTTACTTCAGGCAGACCGATCCGAGCCTGTTTGCTGGCAATCCGGAAATCGCAAGCCAAGGCAAATTCGCATCCTCCCCCAAAACAGAGCCCATTAATAGCTGCTACCATCAATAATGGGCTCGCCTCCATTCGGTTAAATAGATTTTGAATATTTATGGAGAATGCCTTGGCTTCCGAAGGAGATAATAAATGCATTTCAACGCCATCTGCCCCTCCGATAAAATAAGTTTCACCCACACCACGAAAAACAATGGCTCTTGTATTGGTTCCCTCAATCGATTCAATAAATCTAGTGAGCTCCGATATCAGATCGGAATGTAGAGAATTCCTATCCTCAGGCCGATTAATCTGAACCCAACATATATCTTCTGTCTGCTTGACGATTAAATGGGGAAAGTCGTTCGACATACTTAATTCCTCCTTAGGACTCTTTTTCTAAAAATGCATTAATATTTGTATGGCAACCATTTAGGGTTGCCTGCCTGCGGTAGGCAGGCTTAAGTCAAGGCTGAAGCCTCGCCCTACAATTAATATTGGCTTAGATGACAAGACCTCCATTCGGGCTGAAGATTTGACCGGTGAAAAAATCAGCTTCTGGAGTGGCAAGAAAAGCCACTAGGCCTGCAATCTCTTCGACCGTGCCAAACCTTTTAAGAGGGGTGTTTTTCAAAATGAATTCTTTAAATTTATCCTCCATCTTATCCAGCATAGGGGTCTGAGTATACCCTGGGGCAATAGCGTTGATACGGATATTATACCTGGCTACTTCCCTGGCGAGTGTTCGTGTTAGTTGAATAATAGCTCCTTTAGCAACGCTGTAATGAAGCGCCCCAGGGGTAGGAGTGAGGCCAGCCACTGAACTGAAATTGATGATCCGGCCGCTCTGCTGTTCCTTCATCCAGCGAACAGCCCCTCGGCAACAGTAGAAAGTTCCGTCCAAGTTGATGGAGATCATTCGTCTCCACTGCTCATCGGTCATCTCTTCGATAAATGTGGTCTTATCCAGGATGGCAGCAGCATTGACTAATAGATCCAATCTTTCAGTTTGCCCCTGTAATTGCCTGAAAAAATCATCTACCATACTGCTATCTGAGATATCCACGTGGAATGCTTTTGCCTTTCTCCCTGTCTGGATAATATCCTCCGCCACTATTTTTGCTTGAGAAATGTTTATATCGGCCACATAAACGGATATGTCAGATTTGGAAAGCTTTTCTGCAATGGCTTTCCCAATACCCGAAGCCCCACCGGTAATCAGAGCGGTTTGGGTCTCTTGGGTTTGCATCCCTTTTATCCCTTGTTAGAATTAGAGGTCTCGAAATTTAAAATAAGCCTTCTCTGAGATTTCTGTCGGGAAAATAATGAACCTGTCTGAAAAGATCTGATTGAGGATCCCCTTGGCCACCTGGTCTGGGGAATCCATTCGTGAACGCAATTGTTCTACTATCCCGGACATTTCTTGAGTTCCCACTGAAGCATCAAAGAATTCAGTTAAGGTTAGGTAAGGACAGACCACATTGACCTTGATCTTCGTTCCTTGGAGATCCTTGACCAATCCTCTTGAAAACCCAATCACTGCATGCTTTGTCGATATATAAGGAGCTACATTATTCGAATGGGAAACCAATCCAGCTATGGAACTGATATTGACGATAAGCCCTTCGCCCTGGCTTTTCATAATCGGCAGGACCATCTGGGTTAAAAAAATGATACTTAGGATATTGACTTCGAACAGATTTCTGATTTCCCTTTCTTTAATGGATTCAAGCTTTCCATACATGCCCGAACCAGCATTATTAACCAGGATATCGACTCTATTCCATTGGCTTAATGTTTGGTTTATCAGATCTTGACGGTCCTTGACGTTGGTCACATCACTTCTCACGCACAAGGTTTCATTCGGACAATTCCTCGCCGCCTCTTTAAGCTTTTCTAAACGGCGAGCAGTTAAGACAACCCGCGCTTCCCTTTGCGAAAATGCTTTGGCTAAGGCAGCCCCAATTCCTGAGCTCGCGCCAGTGATTATGACAACCTTTCCCTCTAATGACTTCATAACCCCTCAGATTCCAAGATGGGCTTGCATAACATGTGGGTTTTGTATCAAGTATTTGGTGAGCAACTACAGAACGATGACCATTCTCAAAAACATCCCTTATCCCGAGTATTTAAGTGCAAAACCCGTAACAATTGTTGCAAATTCGTTCGTCTTCTCTAAAAATGCCGCGTGTCCCGCTTGAGGTATAGTAACAAATTCACAATTTTCAATATTTTCATATAGTATCATCATCTCTTTTATGGGGGCTATAATATCTTTTTCAGCTCCTATAAGCAGCGTAGGGACCTTTATTATCTTTAGTTGTTCTGGGCATATATAATAATTTTTTGTGCTTCTGGACAGCCTCATAAAGCCTTCAAACCATTCTTTTGTAAGCAAAGTTTTAAACATCTCTTGGCGTTTCTGAAGCACGTCTAAGTGTTTCTGATAAAACGTTTCAGAGTATATAAATGGTACGGCAAGTTGAAAAAACTTCTCCCCATCATTTAATTCCGCAGCTACCTCCCACGCTTTACCTATCTCTCGTAGATGATTACTAATAAAATTTGTTGTATTGGGGAGGATGAGCGTTTTTAACCGATCTTGATGAAGTAATGCAAATTTTAAAGCTACTTGCCCACCATATGAAAGCCCCAACATATGGATTCTGGATACCACCAACCCATCTATCAGACTCAATAAGTCATTTACGTGTATATCCAAATCATATTGTTCATTCATCTTTGAGGAATTACCCTGATCTCTAAAATCAAACAGAATCAATTTAAACTTTTTTGAAACGACAGGCACCAAATCCTTCCAACTTAATGTGCTCATCATAATGCCGTTTAAGAAGATGATGGGGTCTCCTTCTCCGTATAATTCGTAATAAAGTTCTGGACCGTCTTTCGTTTTTAAAAAAGGCATACTGTCATTTCCTTTGCAAATTGGAAATTGATATAAATGCATTAAATCAAAATACCCCCCCTCAAGGGGGGAGGGTTAGCCTGCCTGCCGCAGGCAGGGGTGGGGGTGAATGTCATTTCATATTTCTTGATAGAGTTGTCTTATCCTTCTTTTGTCAATCTTTCCTGTTTCGGATTTTGGTAGCGAGTCCACGAATACTATTTTTCTCGGCCTTTTGAATGTGTCAATGGGAAAGTAAAAGTGTACCAATTTCGGGAATTGAAAA
>PEUO01000109.1 GCA_002780715.1 Deltaproteobacteria bacterium CG03_land_8_20_14_0_80_45_14 | reverse complement strand
TTTTACCCAAAACCTCTATCACCTCGTCGATGGGGGGACTCACCGTTCTACCGGTTAAGGCCACCCGAATGGGTTGGGCAATCTTCACCAAAGGTTCTCCTCGCCTCTCGGCCAATTCTTGAATCAGTCGATGAACATTCTCTTTTCCCAAAATCGATTCGTACGATAAAGAAGTGATGACCTGTTCTAACATCGACATGGTTTCTTGATTCAAAAACTTCCCGGCAGCTTTCTCATCATAAGCGATCTCTTCGCAGAAGTAAAATTCTGACAGGTCAGCCATCTCCACCAAGGTCTTGACCCTCTCCCTGAAAGAGAGAACGGCCTTTCTCAGGAGATCGGGAGGGATGTTCAAATACCCTTTGGCTTCCATAAAAGGTTGAACCCTCTGAACCAGTTCCTCTGATTCTATTCTCTTGATATACTGTGCATTGAGCCAATCCAGTTTTCCTGGATTGATGGCCGCTGCAGATCTTCCCACTGCCTCCAGACTAAATTTCTCTATCAACTCCTCCCGGGTGAACTCCTCCTGGTCACCGTAGGACCATCCTAAACGGACCAGGTAGTTAACCACCGTTTGAGGGAGATAGCCCAACTTCTTATATTCCATGACCGATTGAGCCCCATGCCGTTTAGAAAGTTTTTTCTTGTCGGGGCCTAAGATCATCGGGACATGACCAAATTTCGGGGTGGGGTTACCCAGGGCTTGATAGATCTGAATCTGCCGGGGGGTATTGTTGAGGTGGTCGTTTCCCCGGATGACATGAGTAATTCCCATGGCGGCATCGTCCACCACTACCGAAAAATTATAAGTGGGAAGTCCATCACTCCTCAGGATGATGAGGTCATCCAATTCGGCATTGTCAAATTCCACGCGGCCCTGAATGAGATCCTCCACCACCGTCTTCCCTTCATCGGGAGAGAGGAAGCGGATGGCAGATCGTCTCCCAGGAGGAAAGGATTTTCGGTCAAGACAAGTTCGATCGTATTTGGGCTTAATCCCTGCCTTCATGGCAGCTTCCCGCTTTGTCTCCAATTCTTCAGGCGTACAGTAGCATCGGTATGCCTTGCCTTCTTTCAAAAGTTTCTCCGCTGCCTCCTGATAGAATGAAATCCTTTGGGTCTGATAAAACGGGCCTTCATCCCAATCCATTCCTAACCAGGTCATGACATCCAAGATCACTTGGATCGATTCCTGGGTAGACCGGGCCACATCCGTGTCTTCAATGCGAAGAATAAAGACCCCTTGCGTATGGCGCGCCAGTAGCCAATTAAACAAAGCGGTCCGTGCTCCTCCGATATGGAGGCCTCCCGTTGGGCTGGGTGCAAATCGTGTTCTCACTTTTGTCATGGTGACTTTAAGCCTCAATGATGAAATGAATAATAAAAAATCCCCCCTCGCCCCCCTTTGGTAAAAGGAGGTGGGGGGGATTATCTTTTCCGATGAAAGACTTAAATGAGGTCGTCAATGGCCTTAAGCGCCTCGTCCATTTTTTTAGAATCGGTCCCACCTGCCTGCGCAAAATCAGGGCGACCTCCTCCCGTTCCTCCAATACGAAGAGCAATCTTTTTTATCAACTCGTTGGCATTGAAACGATGGGTGAGGTCTGAAGTCACCCCCATGATCAAGGAGACTTTATTTTGGCTCTGACCTCCAAGAAGGATGATGCCTGATCCAATCTTTACTTTCAACTGGTCAACGAACTCCCTCATTCGCTTTACATCCTTTCCATCCACTTTGGCTGAAAGGACTTTCACGCCTTTTATCTCTTTGACAAAAGGAAGAAGGTTCGAGAGCTCTTCATGGGACAACTTGTCCTGAAAGGATGAAAGCTCTCTTTCCAACTCCCTCTGCCTTTCAAGTAACCGCTCTATCTTTGAAGAAAGTTCCCCAGGAACGGATTTGAGAGAAGAGGCGATTTCCCAAAGTTCCTTTTCCTCTTCTTTAATAAATCGGTAGGCCTCTTCCCCGGTCAAAGCCTCGATCCTTCTCACCCCTGCTGCGACTCCCGACTCACTGACAATTTTAAAAAAACCAATATCGCCTGTTCTCGAAGTGTGGGTCCCTCCACAGAGTTCAATGCTGAAGTCCGAGACCATCACCACCCTGACCTTCTCGCCGTACTTTTCTCCAAAGAGAGCCATCGCTCCTGTCTGAAGGGCTTCCTCCACATCCATTATTTTCGTTTCTACTTTCAAGTTCTCTCGAATTTTATGATTGACGATGGCCTCCACACGTTCCAGTTCCTTCTTTTCCATCGAAGCAAAATGGGTGAAGTCAAACCTTAATCGCTCGGGTGAAACAAAAGAGCCTGCTTGATGGACATGATCTCCTAAAACCTCTCTCAGAACGGCCTGAAGAAGATGGGTGCCCGTATGGTTAAGGGCAATGGCTTTCCGGCGTTCCCCATCCACCTGGAGAACCGCCGCCATCCCTTCTTTCACCCTTCCTCTCTTTACTTTCGCCTGATGAAGGATTAACTCCTCCATGGGTTTGATCGTGTTCTCCACTGCCAGGGAGAACTCTTCATGGAAGATCAATCCTCGATCCCCTACCTGACCGCCTGCTTCCCCATAGAAGGGTGTCTTCTCTGTAACAATTTCAATTTTGTCCCCTGCTGCCGCGAAAGGAACCACTTCATTGCCCTTGATTAATTTCAGGATCTTCGATTCGGATTGAATCTCTTCATATCCTAAAAAGATCGTCTTCATCCCTTCGTTCGCCAGTCGTCGGTAGACCTCTTTTGTCTTTCCCTCACCGATCCCTTGCCATGCCTGCTTACTCTTATGCTTCTGTTCCTCCATCTGGACTCTGAAACCCTCTTCATCAAAACCCATCCCTCTCTCTTGAAGGATCTCGGTTGTCAGGTCAAGAGGGAATCCATAAGTATCATAAAGCCGGAAGGCTACCTCTCCGGAGAGAATGGTCTTTTCTTCTTTCTGAAGTTGTTCCAACTCTTCTCGCAGGATTTTCAGCCCTGAATCAAGAGTCTCAGAGAAACGTTCTTCCTCATTTTGAATGACCTTTGAAACGAAGGCCTCGGTCTCCCTTAGTTCTGGATAGGCCTCTTTCATCAGATCCACAACTTTGGAGGAAGTTCGATAGAGAAAGGGACCATCGATCCCAAGTATTTTCCCGTGCCGCATCGCCCTTCTCATAATTCGTCGAAGCACGTATCCTCTGCCTTCGTTGGAAGGGAGAACCCCATCATTGATCAGAAAGGTCGCGGCTCGGCTGTGGTCAGCAATCACTCGAATGGAGGTGTCGGTTCGAGGATCTTGTTCATAGGAAATATGGCTGATCATTTCGATCTCTTTAAAGATGGATTTGAAGAGATCCGTTTCGTAGTTACTTTTGACCCCCTGAAGGATGGCAGAAACCCTTTCCAGGCCCATCCCAGTGTCGATACAGGGTTTGGCCAGAGGTTCAAGTCTTCCCTCTGAATCTCGATTGAATTGCATGAAGACAAGATTCCAGAGTTCTAAGAATCGGTCGCAATCGCATCCCACCTTACAGTCGGGCCGACCGCAACCCACTCCATCGCCTTGATCAATGACGATCTCCGAACAAGGACCACAGGGCCCTGTCTCACCCATCGCCCAGAAGTTATCTTTTTCCCCTAACCGTACAATCCTGTCTCCCGAGACACCAACTCTCCTCCAGAGGTGATACGCCTCGTCATCATCTAAATAGATGGTGATCCACATCTTCTCTGCAGGCAATCTCCATTGGTGGATAAGGAGGTCCCATCCCATTTCAATGGCCTCTTTTTTAAAATAATCCCCGAAGGAGAAGTTCCCTAACATCTCAAAGAAGGTGTGGTGCCGAGCGGTTTTTCCCACAATCTCCAGATCATTATGTTTTCCGCCGGCACGAACACACTTTTGGGACGTGGTCGCCCGCTTATAGTCCCGGATCTCTTCGGCTAAAAAAATACCTTTGAATTGGACCATTCCGGCATTGGTGAAAAGCAGGGTGGGATCGTTTTTGGGAATCAGTGAGGAGCTTCGAACAATACGGTGTCCCCTCTCCTCAAAGTAATTGAGAAAGGCCCTTCGAATCTCATCAGAGGTCATTGTTTCAAACCTGTCCCCCTTCGGCCATTCATTTTTGCATCCAAGGGCTTCGCGACTTTCACCTTTTTCTCTGTTCCCTCTTCTTTCTCTCTCTCCAATCTCTCGAAGTCCTCCCAGGTGGTGTCGCTTGTAGCGAGAATTCCCTTCACCCTCAGAGAAAAATCGTCGGGATTGGTGCAGTGTTTGAGGGCTTCATCATAGGTGACCAATGCATCCTTCATCAGGAACATCAGCGATTGATCAAAGGATTGCATCCCGTAACTGGTGACTCCTCTGGAAATGGCATCATTAATTTCATTGGTCTTATCCTTTTCGACGATGCACTCCCTCACCCTTGCGGTGGAGACCAGGACCTCAACCGCAGGCACCCTTCCCATTCCATCTGCCCTTGGCACCAACCTTTGGGAGATGACGCCTTTTAGAACACCTGAAAGCTGAAGCCGAACCTGTTTCTGATGGTAAGGAGGGAAGACGGAGATGATTCGGGTGATCGTTTCGGTGGCATTTAATGTGTGGAGCGTGGACATGACCAGATGCCCTGTCTCGGCAGCCGTCAGAGCAGTCTCGATCGTCTCAAAATCCCTCATCTCACCGACTAAGATCACATCTGGATCCTGACGGAGGGCCACCCGCAAGGCGCTGGAAAAGGTGCTCGTATCCGAACCGATCTCCCTTTGGTCCACGATCGATTTCTTGTCTTCGTGGATAAATTCGATGGGGTCCTCAATGGTAATGATGTGGCAATTTCTTTCGTTGTTGATGATATCTATCATCGAGGCCAATGTGGTAGACTTTCCGCTTCCGGTCGTCCCTGTACAGAGGATAAGGCCTCTTTGCTCTAAAGAAATACTTCGGAGCACAGAAGGCAGATGGAGTTCCTCTAAGGTCTTGATCTGATAAGGCACGATTCGGAGGGCAATCCTGAGCTTTCCTCTTTGTTGGAAGACATTGACTCGAAATCGTCCCAGACCATAGACCTCATAACCCATGTCCACCTCTCGATTCTTGATAAACCGTTCCTTCTGCCAGTCGTTCATCAAACCGAAGGCCATCTTCGACAAGTCATTATGATCGAAGGGCTTCATTTTATCCCAGTGTCTCAAGGTGCCATTGACTCTGAAGATCGGGGGAGCCCCTTCCTTGATATGTACGTCAGAAGCTTCCTGGGAAAGGGCTTCCAATAGGATCTGATTTAAATCCATCTTTTTCTCCTTCCTTGTCTCATCCTATCGGTCCCGCTTTGGAGATGCGAAAATTCTCAAGGATCTCTTTCTCCATCTGCTCCAAGACTTTAGGATTCTCTTTTAAAAACCGCTTTGCATTCTCCCTTCCCTGACCGATGCGTTGGCCTTCATAGGCATACCAAGTCCCGCTCTTCTCAACGATATTCTTCTCCACGGCCAGGTCGAGGACATCTCCCTCCTTTGAAATACCCTCTCCGTAAATGAGGTCGAACTCTACCTCTTTGAACGGAGGGGCCACTTTGTTCTTCACCACACGAACCTTTGTCCGGCAGCCAATCACCTCCTGGCCCTGCTTGATGGAGGCGATTCGTCGGATATCAAGCCGAACAGAGGAGTAAAATTTGAGAGCATTGCCTCCAGTGGTCGTCTCCGGATTTCCGAACATGACTCCGATCTTCATCCGAATCTGGTTGACGAAGACCACGATCGTATTCGACTTGCTGATGGTGGCAGTCAATTTTCTCAGGGCCTGAGACATCAACCTGGCTTGAAGTCCCATATGGGCATCGCCCATCTCCCCCTCAATTTCTGCTTTAGGAACCAGAGCAGCCACAGAGTCGACGACGATCACATCCACAGCGCCACTCCGAACCAGAATCTCTGTAATCTCTAATGCCTGTTCTCCAGTGTCTGGCTGGGAGATGAGAAGATCATCGATTTTTACGCCCAAGTTCTTTGCGTATTTAACATCCAAGGCATGCTCTGCATCAATGAAGGCAGCAATGCCTCCCTTCTTCTGCGCTTCCGCTACGACATGGAGGGCTAATGTCGTCTTACCTGAGGCCTCGGGCCCGAAAATCTCCACCACCCGTCCCTTGGGCAATCCTCCAACCCCCAGGGCAAGATCTAAGGAGAGGGATCCTGTGGAGATGATCGGAATCTCTCCGAGTATTGCTTCCGCACCCAATTTCATAATGGCGCCTTTCCCGTATTGCCTTTCGATCTGGGTGACGGCCAAATCCACTGCCTTACCTTTACTGGGATCTACTTTGGAATCTACTTTTGGATCTACTTTCATCATCTCTCTCCTAGTCTCTGGTCCAACGGGTTCGTAAGGCGCACTGCACAAATGGTTTTAAAGGTTTTTAACGCTATGCTCTATGCGCTCTGCGCTATGCTATTCATTGGCCTCCTAATTTCATCTCTTTCAATGGCGTATAAATCGGACCTGTTGGTCTCAAATCGCTTTTAAATAAAACCACCCTGTCCACCTGAAAATCTCCAAATTCCTCCTCTTTATGTTTCTCCATTTTCTCCACTAACTCTCTTTTCCCCCTGCTCGATTTCATCCTTCCTAAGGTCAGGTGAGGATGGAGGGGACGGTCTTCAGGCTGAAACCCAATTTTTTCTAATTGCTTCTCTATTTGTTTCTGAAACGAGGCGAGGGTTTCCTTCCCATCCACCAATCCCATCCAGATCACCCTTGGGTTATTCAATTGAGGAAAGGCCCCTACCCCTCTCACCTTGAGAGAAAATGGTGAGGTGTCCCGGATCGGTTCTTCAATGGATTTGAAGATGGGGTCAATCCTCGACTCTTCTATATTTCCAAAAAATTTTAGAGTGAGGTGGATCTTTTCAGGACTCACCCACCGCACATCTGCATGGGTTGATCTTAAGTCTCCCTGGACCTCCTCAATCTTTTTGAGGATCGGCTTCGGAACCTCAATTGCCAGAAAGGATCGAATCAATCAAAAACCCCTTCATAATCCCTCCAACCCCCCTGAAGCTGTGAAAAAATTGCTTCAAGCTGAGAGGGCGGGTAGGGGTATCGGAAAAGTTTTACAGCGGTACATTTTCGCGTTAACTAC
>PEUO01000248.1:550-23625 GCA_002780715.1 Deltaproteobacteria bacterium CG03_land_8_20_14_0_80_45_14 | reverse complement strand
AATTCACAATGACATACTATGAATGTCAACCCATTTATGTCGTTCACTATAAATATGCCATGTCCTCATTTGTATATCAACTCTTTATTTCTCCTTGACAGGGAGGGGAGAATAAATTTAAAATATATATAAAAGGAGGAGGTGAGGTTCATGAGATGGATGTTTCCCCATGCAACTCATTGCTCGACCTGCGGTTCGATGCGCAAGTCCTGAGCAAGACGTTAAACGGCTCATCAGAAGGTAAAGGGGAAAAATTTAGAGTTTCTTAATTGTCTCTAAGGCCGACATGTCTGTTGTCGGCCTTTTTTTAGAAATCGCACTTGAAAACCCCGTCCTGTGGACGGGGATGAAAGATGCGTCTGCTGAAAGCAGAAAAAAGCCAACCAGATGCTGAAACAAGTTCAGCATGACATAAGGGTTCGGTTTTTGTCTTGTTGTCATCCCGAACTTGTTTCGGGATCTCGGTTTTGGGTTTAGGAATTTAGGTTTTAAAGCCCCGCCCTGTGGGCGGGGTTCTTTACTTACTTTTTTCTGAATATTCTTGTCAACTTTTAAGGGGAAGATTGATATTTTTCCTCAATTCTCATTGACTTCATCATATAAATCTTATAGACTCCTGCCCGAATCAGCCCTTCACCATATACATTAATTTTAAAAAGTTTGTTGGAAAAAGGGAATGATTCATTAAAAGGGATCCGATATGAATGGTTTCTTCTTGATCTTTCGAATTTCTTTTTTCCATTAATCAAAGGTGAATACACACATCGAACGTTGGACATAAAAAGATTAAACAGATGAAAACAGAACTTCCCTCTCTTCGTTCCCAGATGGCGCCCCTCCTCTTTCTCGTGGGAATCTTCTTCTTGAACTTCATCTCTCGGATTGTCCTGTCACCCCTGTTGCCCACCGTAGAGAAAGATCTAAAGATAGGGCATGAAGAGGCGGGTTCCCTCTTTTTCATCATATCTTTTGGGTATTGCATCATGCTTCTGGGATCGAGCTTTGTTTCTTCTTACTTCAACCATCGAAGAACGATCATCCTCTCCACGGTAGCCCTCGGTGTGGCTCTTCTATCTGTTGGCATTAGCCATCAGCTGAGGATGGTTCGTGTAGGGCTCTTCACGTGTGGAATGGCGGCAGGACTTTATCTCCCCTCAGGAATGGCTACCCTTACCGAATTGGTGAGCCCAAAGGATTGGGGAAAGGCTATTTCGATTCATGAATTAGCGCCTAACTTAAGTTTCGTAGTGGCTCCACTTATCGCGGAAATGCTTTTAAGGTGGTTGTCCTGGCAAGGAATTTTTACTTTGTTCGGGATTTTCTCCATCCTTGCCGGCATTCTTTTTTCCCTTTTTGGCAGGGGAGGGAGATTCTGTGGAGAGCCTCTAAATGTCAACACCCTCCGAATCATCCTGAAGAAACCTTCTTTCTGGGTCATCATGGCCCTTTTCAGCCTCGGTATTGGTGGCACTTTTGGAATGTTTGCAATGTTTCCACTATACCTGGTATCAGAGCAAGGAATGGATCAAGCCTGGGCCAATACATTGGTAGGGTTTTCACGGATCTCTCCTGTGGGAGTAGCCTTTATATCTGGGTGGGTCACAGACCGTCTGGGTCCTAAGAAAGCTTTGAAAGTGATTTTTCTGGCCAATGGGATTGCCTTAATGCTACTTGGCGCGGCTTCTGGATTGTGGATTGTACTTCTCATTTTTCTTCAACCCATGTTGGCTTCCTCCTTTTTCCCACCAGGCTTTGCCGCTCTCTCTCGGATAGGAGGTTCTAAGTTCAAGAATATTGCCGTCTCTCTGACCATACCTGTGAGTTTTCTTGTTGGAGGTGGAGCAATCCCAGCCATGATTGGTATGATTGGAGAGGCACGATCCTTTTCAACGGGATTTATCATCTTAGGGGGGATTCTTCTCGGAGGGGCTATTCTCGTACGATATCTGAAATTTGCCAAGGATTAATTTCGTATGAGTAGAACTGCTAAGACGGAGGAGGCGGGCTCATCCCGCTTCCTGGCCACCCCCTTTTAATCCTCTTCAAATTATTTTATCCTTAACCCGTCCATTCGCTTTGCAAGGCTCTTAAGGCATGTCTGCCCTAATGCCCTTAGATGATCTGCGATCCTCTTTGTCATTTTGTTGAGGGAGGTTATGAACGAAACACATATTCTGAAGATTGCACAAGAACTGAGTCTCACCACCAAACAGGTCCAGGCTACGGCTGACCTTTTGAATGAAGGGGGTACTGTTCCTTTTATCGCCCGATACCGAAAGGAAGCCACGGGTTCTCTGGATGAGGTTGCCATTACAGCAGTTCGCGACCGGCTTAATCAACTAATGGAGCTGGACAAGCGCCGTGAGGCCATCCTCAAATCTTTAGAGGAACGGGGACAGCTCACAGATGAGTTGAAGGAAAAGATCCTGTCGGCGGAGACCATAGTGGTTCTGGAGGATATCTATTTGCCCTATCGGCCCAAACGTCGGACCCGGGCAACGATCGCAAAGGAAAAGGGATTGGAACCATTAGCCCAGAGTCTTTTTACACAGGATGAAATGGATCCATTTGCCGAGGCAGCCGCCTTCGTTGATCCCGAGAAGGGGGTTGATTCTGCGGAAGACGCCCTCGCAGGAGCCCGTGACATCATCGCAGAATGGGTCAATGAAGATCAGACGGCCCGGGCTAAGATGCGTGATTTATATTCATCGAAGGCTGTTTTTAAGTCAAAGGTCATTCCGGAGAAGGAGACTGAAGGAATCAAGTACAAGGATTACTTTGACTTGGAGGAGCCCGTGAACACAGCCCCATCCCACAGGATTCTCGCTATGAGGCGAGGAGAAAGGGAGGGTTTCCTCATCCTGCGAGTCTTACCCACTGAAGATGAAGCCCTGGACATTCTTGATAGCCTTTTTGTTAAGGGGGAGGGACCTGCATCCGAGCAGGTCAGGATGTCAGCGCACGACAGCTACAAGAGACTTCTCTCTCCTTCAATGGAGACCGAGATCCGTTTGGCGACAAAAAAGCGGGCGGATGAGGAGGCGATACGGGTCTTTGTCGAGAACCTTCGTCAACTTCTTATTGCTCCGCCCCTTAGCCAGAAAAATGTCCTTGCTATTGATCCCGGTTTCCGAACCGGGTGTAAAGTGGTCTGCCTCGACCGTCAAGGGAAGCTGTTACATACCGAAACCATTTATCCTCTACAGTCTGAAAAGAGTGCAGCCGATGCAGGCTCAAAGATCCTTGAGATGTGTGAGCGGTTCCGCGTAGAGGCCATTGCCGTTGGGAACGGCACCGCGGGAAGGGAGACAGAAACTTTCATCCGCAGCCTCGATCTCTCAAAGAACATTCAATTGGTGATGGTCAACGAGAGTGGCGCATCGGTTTATTCTGCATCCGAGGTGGCACGAGAGGAGTTTCCTGATCAGGATGTGACTGTGCGGGGAGCGGTATCCATTGGGCGGAGGCTGATGGACCCTCTGGCAGAGCTGGTGAAGATCGACCCGAAGTCGATCGGTGTTGGCCAATACCAGCACGATGTGGACCAGGGGGCCCTAAAGAGCAGTCTCGATGATGTGGTGGTGAGCTGCGTTAACCGTGTGGGCGTGGAAGTCAATACGGCAAGTAAACAACTTCTTACCTATGTCTCAGGGTTGGGACCCCAGCTTGCAAAGGGGATCGTGGAATACCGGAATGAACACGGCCCGTTTGGGTCGAGAGAAGAACTGAAGCAGGTACCCCGGTTGGGACCCAAGGCCTTTGAGCAGGCTGCAGGTTTTTTACGCATCAGGGATGGAGAAAACCCGTTGGATCGAAGCGCCGTCCATCCGGAGAGCTATCCGATTGTCGATGCCATGACAAGGGACCTGGGCTGCTCGGTGCTGGATCTGATGCGTAACGAGGAACTCCGGAAGAGAATCGATCTGAAGCAATACGTCTCGGAAAAGGTGGGTCTTCCTACGTTGAATGATATCCTGTCGGAACTCTCCAAACCCGGCCGCGATCCCCGTCAGCAGTTCGAAACCTTCCGATTCGCAGAAGGGGTCGAAAAGATAGAGGATATAAAGCCCGGGATGAAGCTTCCTGGAATCGTGACTAATCTCACCGCGTTTGGTGTCTTTGTCGACATCGGCGTCCATCAGGACGGGCTCGTGCATATCAGCGAAGTTTCCAACCGTTTTGTGAAAAACCCCGCAGAGGTCGTGAAGGTTCATCAAAAGGTATTGGTGACTGTGTTAGGAGTGGACCTCGAAAGAAGACGGATTTCCCTTTCCATGAAGGACAGCCAGTCCCAACCCGATGTGGTTTCAAAGAGACACACTTTTTCAAATAACCCGTTCGCTTCGGCCTTCGGGAACAAGAATCAATAGATCATCTTTCACTATTGCGAACTTGAAACAAAATTCTTGTTACATTATTATAGATTCTAATATGTTTAACAGGGGGAAAGTCTGATTCCGACCCCCCTCTGATTTCCCAAATTCCGATCAGGAGGAAAAGATGAGAAAAGGATCGTTCTTTATGACGTTGGTTCTGTCCGCTCTTATCCTTACGGCACTCTCAGGCTGCGGATATAACACGATGCAGAAAAATGAGGAGGCGGTCAAAGCGGCATGGGGAGATGTTGAAGCAGCCTATCAGAGAAGAAATGACCTCATCCCCAATCTCGTTGAGGTCGTGAAAGCCTATGCCAAACATGAAAGGGAAACCCTCACCGCCGTCACGGAGGCAAGGGCGAAAGTCGGGGCGATGCAGGTGCCGAAAAATATCATTGATAACCCAAAGGCTTTTTCACAATTTCAGGAAGCCCAGGCCGGGATGAGCAGTGCGCTTTCGCGATTAATGGTCGTTGTCGAGCGCTATCCTGATCTCAAGGCGAACCAGAATTTTCTGGACCTTCAGCACCAACTGGAGGGAACGGAGAACAGGATCAATGTCGCACGGACCCGCTATAACAAGGCGGTCGAAGTCTTCAATACCTCCATTCGGGTATTCCCGAACAACCTGACCAATAATTTTCTGCTCCATCTGAGTCTGAAGGAGCCCTTCAAGGCCGAGGCTGGGGCTGCAAAAGCTCCCCAGGTAAAGTTCTAAATAAAATGGAATTTCTCCTCACTTTGAAAAAGGGAGACGCCGCCGTCCAAAGCCGGACTATGGCGCCGGGAGGTGGGGAGGGATTTAAGGGTTAAATTCTGATATGAAAAAGGGTTTTTCCCTTTTTATTTTATTGCTTTGCTGTCTGCCCGTTGCTGCTTACGGCCTTGATATTCCAAGGCTCCAGGGCTATGTCAACGATTATGCAGGGATGATCAGCCCTTCCGCGAAGTCAAAGATTGAGGAAGAGCTGAGGGCCTTTGAACGGTCGGACTCAACCCAGATCGTTATCCTGGCCATCCCATCTCTCGAAGGAGAAAACATTGAGGAGTTCGGCATCAGAGTGGCGGAGGCATGGAAGATTGGGCAACAGGGGAAGGACAACGGGGTCCTCTTCATCGTCTCGAAACAGGAAAGAAAGATCAGGATCGAGGTCGGCCGCGGCCTCGAAGGAAAGTTAACGGATCTGATGGCGGGAAGAATTATCGATCAAGTTATCAAACCGAGATTTAAACAGGCAGATTTTGACGGAGGTTTCATAACCGGTGTCTCTGCATTGATCGATGGAACACGGGGCGAGTTCAAAGCCGAGCAGGGGCCGGTTCAACGGAGACAGAAGGGTTTTCCCCCTTTCCTGACCTTCCTCCTGTTTTTTGGTATTTTTATCCTTATCCTTGGAAGCCTTTCCCGCATTCTTGGGGGAATCGCCGGGGCTCTCGGTCTCCCTGGCCTCGTTTATCTTGCCGTCTTCCCCGTCGGGATCCTCGCCATTATTTTATTGGCCCTGCTCGGTTTTGGCGTGGGCCTTTTCCTACCCCGGCTCTTTTCTTCAGGAGGTTCTCGAAGGGATGGTTTTAGGGAGCATGGAGGTGGGTTCTTCTTCGGACCAGGGATGGGAGGCCACTCCATAGGAGGTGGCGGTTTCGATAGTGGTTTCAGCGGAGGAGGCGGTTCCTTCGGGGGTGGCGGGGCCTCGGGAGACTGGTGATGAGAGCGTGTTCAAAAACAGATAAATTTTTTACTCCGGAAGAAAAGGAGAGACTGAAGGCTACGACCCAGGAGGTGGAATCCCGGACCATTGGTGAAATCGTTGTTATGGTGGTTGACCAGAGCGATCACTACATTGAGGCAGAGATCCTCGGCGGGGTCCTTTTCGGGAGCCTATTGTCACTGATCTTGACTCTTCTTTTTTTTCATTCCTCCGTCTGGTCTTATGTCCCCTTGAGTTTCTTATTCTTTTTCCCCTGCCGGTTGCTCTTTAAAAGAATAGAGGCATTGAAAAAGCCCTTTATTGGAATCAAAAGAAAAGAAGAAGCGGTCAGGCTGAGGGCTGAGCAGGTTTTCTTTGAGAAAGGGCTTTATAAGACCAAAAGGAACACAGGGGTCCTCTTCTTTCTCTCCTTCCTCGAAAGGAAAATCTGGGTGCTTGCAGATAAAGGCATTTACGAGAAGATGGATCAAGAAACTTTGAACCGGTTTGCAAATGAGGTTTCCAGAGGGATTAGAGAGGGCCGTGCTTGCGAGGCCCTCTCTCAGGCCATTCAGGGAATAGGGGGTTTGCTTTCGCGGCATTTTCCCATTACCTCCGATGATACCGACGAACTCCCCGATGACGTGATAACGGAAGAATAGTTCGGAAAAGAATTAGGGCTTGGATACATGCACGAAGGAAGCTTATTGATAGCGCTTCAATGAAGAATTTCGTGCGATCAGCTCAAAGTGGGAATCTTTATGTAACAGAATGCAACGATACTCGATAGCCAATGGTGCGATCAGGGCATCGATGGCAGAACTTGTAATGCCTTTCCTTCTTAGATCAAAGGCTATCTCGGCTGCCTTGTGCCAGTGGTCGTCGGGGTATCCGAAATCACTCCACCTCCTGCTTTGCTACTCTGATGGCTCTGATGGGATTGAAAATGATCATATCTTGTGTTATTTTTAGTTTAGCCTATTTCAATTCCTCCCGTGCGTTTCTCCTAAGGTAGTGATCTCTTAGGTTTCCAAAAGATCATTCCTGAGATTCGTGTGAGATTTTTCTAGGGCAACTGTGTCCTCGAAAATCAAATGGGAGGTTTTGTTGGATGGAAGGAAAGGAATACGATGAAACTCGGTCTTGTGGGTTTTCCTCAGGTCGGTAAACACACACTCTTTCGGCTGTTGACTGGCAAGGAGCCAAATTCAGAAGGCAAAAAAAGGAAGGTTTTGGGATTGGCGAAGGTGCGAGATGCACGCTTCGATCGACTTGTACAAATTTACGCTCCACGTCAGGAGACTCCTGCCCATATTGAATTCTTGCTTCTCCCTGACTTAGACCAGCAGGCATCTCGCAATGATCAGATCCTGCAGGAACTGGAGCAGGTGGATGTCATCTGTCATCTTGTCCGGACTTTCCAGGACGACACGGTTTTTCATATCCATGGCGCTGTTGATCCTCGTCGTGATATCTTACTCTTTAACGAAGAGTTGCAACTGAACGATCTCCTTTTTATTGAAAAGCGCCTTGAGCGGCTCGAAAGAGAACAAAACAAGAAGAGAGATGTTCAAAAGATGGCCATGGAAATGGATCTTCTTACTCGTATGAAAGAGCACCTTGAAACCGGCCGTTTTCTGAGAAATTTCTTCCTGACGGAAGCCGAAAAGAAACTCATCGCCAGCTACCCTTTGCTGACCTGCAAAGCGGTTATCATTATTCTCAACGTTGGGGAGGAGGTCCCGGAGTCTCACGACCTGATTGCTAAATTAAAAGGGGGCTTTCGTGAACAAGACTTCCAGTGGATTCCTGTTTCTGCCAAGATTGAGCAGGAACTTTGCCAACTCGATATGGCAGATCGCCAAACCTTTCTTGAGGGGCTTCAGATTGATCAGCCGGCCTTGGACCGGTTGACTATGCTTTGCTATAAAACCCTTGGCCTCATCTCGTTTTTCACTGTTGGACCAGACGAGGTACGGGCCTGGACAAACCGGCAGGGATCCCTTGCCCCCCAAGCCGCAGGTGTCATTCATTCTGACTTCGAGCGCGGGTTCATCCGGGCAGAGGTGATGAAGTATCGGGACTTGATTAAACTGGGAAGCGAGCAGAAGGTCAAAGAAGTGGGGAAATATATGCAGAAGGGCAGGGACTACGTCGTTGAAGACGGCGATATCATCAATTTTCTGTTCAATGTCTGACAAATTGTAAAAATTAATTACACCTCATCTTTCAGGAATCAAAGACATCATCCAGCCAATCATATAACCTCGGTAGACTTCTACCGGTTAGCCTTGACCATCAGGCGCATTAACCAAAAATAATGACATCTGAAGATGTGACCGTAAGGCCGCTAAGGCCGTGGAAAGAGTTTTTTTGAGAGGGTTATACTATAGCGGCGATGGCTCTTTGTACGGTCTCTCCTTCCAGGGATACTTCCTTGTAGAGGTCCTCCACCGAGGCTGCATCCAGCCGTTCGAAATCTTTTTCCACAGGGGTGATGAGGACGCCCTCCATATCGATCACCCCCGGGCTGACCACAACCCTGTCGTCCCCTTTCCTGAAAAAGGCGTCAGGGCGGTGTTTTCGGCGCGGAAAAATCACAAGATGCCATTTCCTTTCTTTATAGAAGCCGGCGATATTGACCATGGGCTCCTCGTCTATGAGAAGAACCTTTTTCAGGGCCTTCAGAAAACCCTTGAGAGCGCTTCCCACGGCCATCGGTTCATCCCCCTCCAGGATGATGACTTCCCGCCCCAGATCTCTCACCTGATAGAGGAGAATACCGTAAACCTGTGTCATCAGGGTGAGTCTTTTCTCCCCCCGGATTTCTTTCTCGATTGGCATCTGCCCCGAAGGGGCCGCCTGAAAATGAAGGTGATCCGGTGCGGAAGCGCCGCATGTTGGTCCATTGTAGAGGACCGTCCAGCCGGAGCCAAAATCAGCCATGAGCTGGAGAAAAGTATCGATATGTTCAGCAATGGCCTGGCGGCGATGGTCTAAATGGGAGACAGTGAAGTGAGAAGAGAAAACGGGCATGGGATTGCAGAGGATCAGATAGTCGCTTCGGTAGAGGATTTCTTTCTGGCCTTCAGGGAGATGATCCAGGCAGAGAAAACATCGCCGTTCCCTTACATTTTTTTCGCCCACCTCGGCCATACTGCTCTTGATTCTTCCGGGATTGTACTGGAGTCGGACGGAAAATCCCTTGCAGGGTAAATCCCGCTCCTTGACGTCCTTCAGCAATTCGTAGCCTTCCCGAAGATCCTGCCACGCCTTTTTCTGCTCTGATAGGAGCTCGAGACAAAGTTCGGGGAGACTCTTCACCCGTTCGGCATGTGGCTCAGGGTGATTTCCTCCTCCATCAAAGGTGGTATAAATCTTCTGGTTAATGAATGGACTCCTTCCTAATTTTTTATAGCCAATAAGGTGACTCACCGTTGTTTTTCCCATGGTGAAGGGCTCTTCCCGGACAAATTGAAAGCCCACCTTTCTGTAAAAAACGAGGGCCTGCCTATTTTTCACCATCACGCCGATCCAGAGTTCATCGACAAGCCTTTCTGCGGCATATCCTTCCGCTGCCTCAAGAAGCCGCATGCCGATGTCTTGCCCCTGAAATTGCGGGAGGAGGTATAGCGAGGAGACATAGAGGCGATTCTCATCCCGGTTGAAGAAAAGTCGCGCATAACCGGCGATGTGATCATCCGTCTCTGCAATGAAACCCTGCATTGACGGATCATCGAGCCTGCTGAAGAGGGACGCTTCCGTATAGTGAATGTCGAAATAGGACCTGAGGTCGCTTTCGGGAATAAAACTTGAGTATGTAGAAATCCAGGACTGCCAGGTGATTTTTCGAAGGGCCTCCAGATCGCCTTTCTGCCAGGGTCGGATGACGATTCCCATAGCTGTCAATCATCCTCCTAATTTCAAATCCCTTCCTCTTAACATTTTCTGCCGGGCGAGAATTTCCATAGTCCGGATCTTGTCCTTGAAGGCATTGTTTCGGTTTGCCTCTTCGATGCTGAGAGCCGCGTCGGTGTTGCCCGACCAGCGTCTGCAGAGGTAGAGGCTTTCATAGATCCTCCCGATCCGGTATTGCCGGCAGATTCGCAGCGCCGCTGCATAATCCTCGCCATAACTCACATTGAGAAATCCGATGTTGCGCATCAGGCCGGAGTTGAAAGCCCGAGGCGCGCCCAGACCGTTGATGCGCAACGCATTGTTGTGACCGTTCTCATCGGTCCATTCGCGGTGGTCGATGAGGCCCGGCGGAATCTCCTTCAGCCTGGAATCGACGAGCGAATAGGAGCCGATCACCATGGCATAGTTGCCCTGACGGAGCACATCGACCATCTTCTGCAGGGTGCGGCTGCTGCTGTAAAGATCGTCTGAATCGAGCTGAACAGCATAGCGGCCGCAGACCTCGTGCCGAAGGGCCTCGTTCCAGCAACCACCGATGCCAAGATCGGTCCTGACCGGGACGATGTGCTTCAGACAAGAATACTGCCTGGCGAGATCGGAGAGAACGGCCGTTGTTCCGTCTGTCGAGTGGTTGTCCACGATGATGATATTGGATGGAAAATCCGTTTCCTGCGATAGGGCGCTTTTCACAGCCTCGGCAATCGTTTCTTTCCGGTTCCGTACGGGAATGACGACAGAAGCCTCCACCGGAAAGGATTTCGGCGTTTGCTCGATCTCACTGAAGCGATGAGGAGGCAGATAAGCCCCAATCTTCTTTAAGTAATCGGTGAAGACATTCTCCATTTCCTTCTGGACGGCTTCATTACGGGGATCGACGTAGGCAAATATTTTTTCCTGTAGGGGCAATTCATGAATTGCCCCTACGTTCATGATCATGGTATAGAGTGGCTCCTGCAGATGATACACAGAGTGGTCGATGGAGACCTTCAGGCGAAGATCGTAGAGACCGGCAGATTTAACGCCGGGTATGACGCCGTATTTTTTCAGGGCCTTCCGGACAGGAGGGGCCCAAAAGAGGATCATGGCGCCGAAATCAAAATCATCGCGGACGCTCCCCGGCTGATAATCATTCAGTGAATGAAGGGCCTTCCCGTGTTGCCTTCCGTCATAGAAATCCGAATATACCAGACCTGCTTTCGTGGACTCAGCCTTCCCCAGGATTCTCTCCAGAGCTTTAGGTTCGATCGAAATTTGCTGGGTTCCTGGCAAGAGAAGAAAGTACTTCGTTCGGATCTTAGCCAGAATCAGGCTGAGTGTTTCGTGTGATAGAAGGGATCCAGCGACAAGAACACGACATCTGGGAATTTTCAGATGAACCGGCTCCTGACTTACGATCACGACACGCTCGACCAGAGCTGACTTCGTCAGGGGAAACAGGGTCTTTTCAAAGAAAGATCCTGGGCTGTGAGGGATGACCACAGTAAGAGGCTTCATTCACAATCTCCCATCCTGCTTAAAGAGGTTCCGCAAATATTAGCACATCCCCAGCCGTTAATCACGCCGAAATTGTCAAGATTGAATCAGTAGGAAAAAGATTCTGTTGCGAGAAAGACTCCACATGACAACCAGCCTCCACGACTCCGGAGCCTGCAAACAAACCCTGTTTTCTAAAGGAATCATAACGCATTCGGTCTTTATTTTATGGTTGAGACTTACTGGCAGATTGGAAGCCTCATCCTTGAAGAAGAGCAAAGGGGTAAAGAGCGGGGAAAATATGGTGAGGAGTTGATTAATAAGTTGTCAAATGACTTAACCAAAAAGTTTGGCCGAGGTTTAACAACTGCCAACTTATGGAATATGTGGCAATTCTATTCGATTTATCCAAAACTCTACGCAGCGCGTAGAGAATTTGAGGACAATGCTGAGAGGTGTCAAGGGTTTGTCAATTCCTTTGGATGTCGGAGAAAATAATAACTGAATGCCGTGATCACCATAGCATGATCAATCTCCCCTTTTAAAATTAACTTAGGAATATCCGTCAGGGGGATGAGGGCCACCTCAATATCTTCTGTCTGATCGGGCGTAGGGGCCGCCACTTTCTTGATGTCTTGAGCCAAAAAAGTATAACAGCGATTATTGAAAAGCGCCGGGTTGGGATTGACCACTCCTATTTTGGTCCACTCCTTTGCCTGAAAGCCAGTTTCCTCTAATAATTCCCGAGCTGCCGCTTTTTCTGGAGTATCTCCAGGATCTACCAGGCCTCCTGGTATTTCCAGGGTCACTTCTCTTGAACCATGGCGGTATTGCCTGATCATGACCACTTGATGGTCATCGGTAAGGGGGATGACGTTGATCCAGTCTCTTGATTCGATGACGTAGAAGTTATGTTCCCTCCCTGTTCGGGGGGAGAGGGTTGTATCCGTCCGTACGGAGAAGACACGGAAGGATTGGGAAGGTCCAGATCGAATGCATGGCCACGGTTTGATCATTTGATTTCTCCTTTTACAATGCCTACCTGCGGCAGGCAGGCCTGTCACAGGTAGGAAAGACTTCATTCTATTTGGGGCGACGGGGTTTGTCAAATTTGAATTGATTTTTGATTTTTAGAGAAAGGCCGTCTGTAAACGGCTAGGCCTGACATGATCTGAATGTTACATAGACTGAGCAGGCGGTTATCAGTGATCTTGTTGATGGTTGAGGGCAATCCGGGTTGCGTTTCCCTTTTATCCTGAGTACGTTTTAAGTGGACTTTTCTATCTCATCGATGAGCTGGATCACGTCTGAGCACAGAAGTTTTAATTTATTTAGGGTTTGCTTTTTATCTTCCGACTTAACCTTTTTGTAAGCTGGTTTAGATGTCCCCGGGCCTCGATCATCGTCCGGCAATTTTTTTTTAAGATAGCCTGTCTCCAACAAGCTGATGAAATGATCTGCAATGTCGTCGGAGGAATACCTATTTAAATCTGGTTTGTACCATTTATAGATCCAATTGCACATCCCCAGTATGGCATAGGATTGTAATTTAACATCCACCTTCTTGAAGACTCCCTTTGAGATACCTTCCTTGAAGATTTCTTCCAGAATATGATTATATTTCCTTTTCTCTTTGCGAATATTCTGATAATCCTTCTCAAGAAGCTGGTTTTCTTCACTGAAAAAGACAGCAAACATAGGAAGACTCTTGATGATAATATTTTTGATATGATTGTGGATAAAAAGCCTTAACTTTTCATTGGGCGGTAAGTCCATATCCAACATCTCATAGGTCCCCATGAAGATATTTTTAATGGAATGGGTATAGATGATGGAGAGAAGTTCATCCTTACTGGATACATAATGGTAAAGAGCAGCTTTGCTCACGCCCAGTTCTTTGGCCACATCGTCAAGGGAGGTCGAGCTGTAACCCTTTTTTTGGAAAAGATCAGTGGCAGTGTCGATGATCTTCTGCCTCCGTACGCTTTTATCCAGTCCCTTAAAATGATGTCTATTTATCATTTACTCTCCTTTCCGTTTTACCTCGATGAAAAATAGACTTAGGAAAGAAAAGACTTGACAAATGATAAGAACTTGTATTATTAAATTATCAACCAAATAGTAAATAAATCTTACTGATAAGTAACATAAATCTGCTTAAAAAGTCAATGGGAAACCATCCATCTTCATTAAAAAGCTAAAGGAGGGCGAAAGATGTGTTCGGTAGATGAACTAGAGGAGTTGGAAAAAGGGACAGAAGTGGACTGGGACAGTTATTTGAAGGCCTATTATGAGAAACCCCGAAGTGCCAAGACCTGGTCAGGATTCGACGTAAGAGAGATCTACACCCCAAAGGAAAGGGTTGGAAAGGATTACGATGAAACAATCGGTGACGCCGGAAAATATCCGTTTACGCGAGGGATCCATGGCAACATGTTTCGAGGCCGTTATTGGACCCGCCGCGAGGTGATCGGTATTGGATCGCCGGCTGATACCCATGAGCGCGTGAAAGTCCTTGCGGATCATGGGGGGTCGGGGCTGAATACCATCGCTGACATCACTTACGAGATGGGTCTCGATGCTGACCACCCATGGGCAATGAATGAAGTGGGTTTGACCGGGGTTAACATCTCTCATATCCGGGATATGGCGACGCTCACAGAAGGAATTCCATTAGACAAGGTGAGTTGGTCACTCATCACAGCCTCCACGGTTGCCTCTGTGACTATGGCTCAGTATATCGCTGTCGCTCAGAACCGAGGGTATGACATCCGGGGGCTTCGAGGTTCGGTGCAGAATGACCCTATCCATTTCCGCTATTGTGGTTTTAGGCCTGCCTGCCCCCTTGACCTTTCCATTCGCCTCGGTTGCGATGTAATGGAATATTGCACCCGAAACATGCCCAAGTGGTATTACACCACGGTTAACTTATATGATCTCAGAGAGCAGGGAATTACTGCACCCCAGGAGGTAGCCTTCGGCTTCGGAATTGCCATGATCTATGTTGATGAGTTGATCCGGAGGGGCCTTTCGATCGACGAGTTTGGTCCCCGCTTTACCTTTTATGTCTCCTGCCATACCGATCTCTTTGAAGAGGTGGCAAAGATCCGTGCTGCCCGTAGGCTCTGGGCCCGCCTCATGAAGGAGAAATACGGGGCAAAGGACCCACGATCGATGCAGTTTCGCTTTGCTGTCCATACCGCTGGTTGCTCTCTTGTTCCCCAACAACCTCTCAACAACATTGTTCGCATTTCCTATGAAGCGTTAGCTGCAGTTCTATCAGGTGTCCAATCCTTGCACTGCTGCTCTTATGATGAGCCCATGTGTTTGCCCACAGAGAAAGGACACCTCCAAGCGCTTCGGACTCAACAGATTCTGGCCTATGAGACAGGCGTTTGTAATGTGGCGGATCCCCTCGGCGGCTCTTACTTCGTGGAAGAGTTGACGGATAGGATAGAAGAGGAGGTCCTTAAGATCATGAAACAGGTTGAAGAAGTTGGAGGGATGAAAGAGGCGATTCGCACAGAGTGGCTGGATCGGGAATTTGAGAAGGAGGCCCTCAAACGACAGAAGGAAATTGACCAAGGGGAACGGTTGGTCGTTGGAGTTAATATTTTTTCGACTGAACCGGAGACTGAGACTCCATTAGGAGTGCAGCGAATCCCTTCCGAGTCTGCAAGAACACAGATTGAGGAGACTAAGGAACTCAAACGCACCCGAGATAAATGCCGTCTTAAGGACCGCATGAAGCAACTCCGTGAAGATGCTGAAGAGGGACGAAACGTACTTCCGGCTATGATCGAAGCTACAAAAACCTTTGCTACCACTGGAGAATTGATGGGAACGGTACGCATGGCCATGGGATATTCGTATGATCCCATGGAGATCATCGAGTGTTCCTTTTAGGGGGGAGCGTTTGAGTGAAGAGAGATTTTGTGTCATTTTCCGGATAGAGCAGAGTTGAGGTAACCATGGTAGAGAAGAGAAAGATCAAGGTGGTGATTTCTAAGGTAGGGCTTGATGGGCATGACCGTGGGGCAAAGGTCGTCTCTTCGTTGCTGAAGGAGGCGGGGATGGAGGTCGTCTACCTCGGGATGTACCAGATGCCGGAAGACATCATACGATCGGCTATAGACGAGGATGCAGATGTGATCGGGGTAAGCTACCTATCGGGCGAACATCTAGTCTTTACGCCAAAAATCGTCAATGAGATGAAGAAACATGGTCTTGATGACGTACTCTTCATTGCAGGAGGCGTCATTCCTCCTGAGGATATCCCATCCATGAAGGAGATGGGAGTGAACAAGATTTTTGTTGCAGGTTCACTCACGGACCCCTTAGTTGAGTACATCCGCTCCAACGTAAGGGGAAAATAGACAATAGAGAATGTAGACGATTATGCCTTTCCTAGGTGAAAGTATTGAAGAAACTGTTCAGAAAATCTTAGCTGGAGATCGAAGAACATCAGGACGTCTGATCACCCGGCTTGAGGATGGAGACGATTGGGGCAAGGAGATCATGAAACGTCTCTTTCCTCGGACAGGCCGCTCCATGACCCTCGGTTTGACTGGAGCTGGGGGCTCAGGAAAGTCAAGCCTCCTCAATCACCTCATCGAGCGCTTCCGAAAGATGGGGAAGACGGTCGGGGTGATTGCCGTAGATCCGAGTAGTCCCTTTTCTGGCGGGGCTTTCCTGGGCGATCGAATTCGCATTCAACACCATACCAGAGACGATAAGGTTTATATCCGGAGCATGGCCTCACGGGGCTACCTTGGGGGGCTTGCCCGGGCGACGACCGAGGCTCTCCGCGTGATGGAGGCTATGGGATTTGATGTCGTTATGGTGGAAACCTTAGGGGCAGGCCAGGACGAGATTGATGTGATTCGATTGGTTCAGACCTGCCTCCTCGTGATCACACCCGGCATGGGAGACGAAATACAGGCTTTGAAAGCAGGTATCATGGAGATCGGGGACATCTTTGTGCTCAACAAGTCGGATCTTGATGGATCCATTCAGGTCCTTCGGAGCATTGAAGCCACTCTCTCATTGAAACCTGGCCAGGAGGGGGAATGGAAGCCCAAGGTCATCTCGACCGTGGCTACCAGCGGAGAGGGAATCGACGACCTGATGGAAGGGATCATGGCCCATCAGGACTATCTCCACAACAATGATGCCATGGAACGGGCTGCGTTCCAGCGAGTGGAACAGGAACTCGGCCTCATCTTCAGAGATGAGCTGGAGCGGGTTATCTTCAAAGGCCTCAAGGGGACGGGCAAGAAGAGGCGTTATATCCGGAGCATTATCGATGGGAAGTCCGATCCTTATACAGTCATAGAGGAGATCCTGGAGACTTTTCTTAAGGAGAGGTGATCAATGGCTTTTGGCAAAAGATCTAAGAGGCAAGATCTTGATCTTCAAAGCAGCCCAATGGCATTCAAGAATCTCTCGGGTTTTGTGATCGATCCTGTTTACGGTACTGAGAACATTGCACAACTCGATGTCGAACGAGACTTGGGAGGGCCTGGCGAATTTCCTTTCACCCGTGGGATCCATAAGACAATGTATCGGGGCCGGCTATGGACCATTAGGCAACTGGGCTCTTTGGGCTCATCGGGTGAAGCCAATATGCGAATAAGAAACCTGCTTGCGATGGGCGCCACGGGCGTGAGCATCTGCTTGGATATGCCTACGATCATGGGCCGCGACTCCGATGACCCTCTCTGTGAGGGTGAGGTGGGCAGCAGCGGTGGTGTGGCCATTGACTCCATCGCTGATGTGCGCCAGCTTATGGATGGCATTGACCTGGATCAAGTCAGTATCAACTGGGTGTGTAATGCCCAGTCATGTGTTATCTTAGCTTTCTTTGTTGCTGTCGCCGAAGAAAGAGGGATTTCCGCCGACAAGCTCGCAGGCACGTTGCAAAATGATATCCTGAAAGAGTATCAGGCTCAGAAGTCTTACTACTTCCCTCCGAGATCGTCCATGCGTTTGACAGTGGATACCATCAAATACTGCTGCCGTCATATGCCCCGTTTCAATCCCATCAGTATCAGCGGCTATCACTTAGCCTCGGCTGGAGCGAATCCCATCCAGGAACTGGCCTTTACTTTGGCCAACGGGTTCACTTATGTGGAAGAGACCATCAAGGCGGGCGTGGACGTCGATCAGTTTGCTCCCAGGCTTTCCTTCTTTTTCAAGGTCCATAACGATTTTTTTGAGAACATTGCCAAGTTCCGGGCCGCTCGTCGGATATGGGCGAGGGCGATGAAGGAGAAATATCGTGCCAAGGATGACCGGTCGTGGTTATTTCGAGTTCATACTCAGACCGCAGGCTCTTCCTTGACGGCCCAACAACCGGAAAATAATATCATCCGAACAACCCTTCAGGCCTTGTCCGCTGTACTGGCTGGAACTCAATCCCTTCATACCAATGCCTTTGATGAAGCCCATTCAATTCCTTCTGCCAGGTCCGAGAAACTGGCTTTGAGGACGCAGCAGATCATTGCCCATGAGAGTGGAGTGATTCATACCGTCGATCCATTAGGGGGCTCCTATTATTTGGAATCTCTAACAAATAAAATGGAAGAGGAATCTTATCGATATTTTGAAAAGATCGAGCAACTGGGTGGTGTTCTAAAAGGAATCGAAAAAGGCTTTTTCCAGAGGGAGATTGCGGACTCCGCCTACCAGTATCAAAAGGATATTGAAAATAAGAGAAGGATCATTGTGGGGCTCAACGAGTATAGAGAGGATGGGGAGGAACCGATTGAAATGAGAGAAACTGATCCAACCTTTGAGACAAGGAAGATTGCTGAGTTGAAGGCTTTCAAAAGTCAACGGAACCAACAGCGGGTGTCGGCTCGAATTGAACAGATTCGCGAAGTGGCTCGGGGAGATGGAGATTTTATGCCCCTCTTCATAGAAGCGGTGAAAGACGGTTTGACCCTGGGAGAGATCATCGGAGCAATGCGAGACGTTTTTGGAGAATATCGGGAGGAAGCTATTTTTTAAGTATGTCTTAGGTACGCTCATCGATGCAAGAGAAGAGGAAAATCAGAATACTTTTAGCCAAACCGGGACTTGACGGCCATGATCGGGGCATCAAGGTGGTTGCCAGGGCCCTACGAGATGCGGGTATGGAGGTTATTTATAGCGGACTCCATCAAACGCCGGAGCAGATTGTTAACACTGCTCTACAAGAAGGGGTGGATGGCATCGGCCTAAGCATTCTCTCCGGAGCACACAATACCATTTTTCCCAAAATGATGGCTCTCTTAAAAGAGAAAGGGCTTTCAGACTTATTAGTATTTGGGGGCGGGACGATCCCACCAAAGGATCGGGAACGATTGAAAACGATGGGAGTGGGAGAAATTTTTACGTCAGGGACTGACACCCGTGATATTGTTAACTATATTAAAGGAGTATTGGAAAAAGTATGAAATCGAAGAAAGGTCTGTTTAATCCTGATTCCATTCAGGAGATAAGGAATGAGACTAAGAGATGGGAAAAAGAGGTTTACCCGAGGGAGAAGGAACGATTAGAAGTCTTTGAAACCCTCTCAGGGATTCCTATTGAAGCTATCTACACTCCTGAGGATACTGCGAAAATGGACTATCTCCGGGATTTAGGGTTTCCTGGAGAGGAGCCTTTTATTCGTGGTGTTCATCCAACCATGTATCGTGGTCGAACCTGGACGCAGCGACAGTTGGCAGGTTATGGTCCTCCTGAAGAGACTAATAAAAGGTATAAATTTCTTCTGAAGCAGGGGGCGAATGGAATCAATGGCGTTTTCGACTACCCGACGCTAAGGGGATACGATTCCACAGACCCGGAAGCCTATGCAGATGCTGGCCGTGGTGGTGTAGCCATTGATACGATAGAGGATATGCGCATCCTACTCGATGGTATCCCGATCGATCAAGTGAGCAGTTCCATGGTGACCTGCCAGCCGATTGGGAATATCAGTGTGCAGTCGATGTATTTTGCAAATGCAGAGGCTCATAGCATTCCATTCAATAAACTAACGGGGACAAGTCAGAACGATTTCTTGATGGAAACAGTAGTGGCAATTGCTCCTGAAGTCCTACCCCCAAAGGCTTCCTTTAAATTGAGTTGTGATGCCATTGAATATTGTACAAAGTATGTCCCCCGTTGGAACCCTGTTAGTTTTGCTGGTTACAATTACCGCGAAGCTGGATGCACTGCGATTCAGGAGGTGGCTTTTGTTATTGCCAATGCGATTGCCTGTTCTGAGGAGTTGATCAGGCGAGGTTTGGATGTGGATCGATTTGCCTCGAGGCTGAGCTTTTTCTTCTCTGGCCACAACGATTTTTTTGAGGAGATTGCGAAATATCGTGCGGCGAGAAGGACCTGGTATCGGGTGATGAGGGAGCGTTTTGGGGCGAAGGATCCACGATCATTGGCGTTAAGGTTTCATGTTCAGACGGCTGGGGTGGCTTTAACGGCTCAGCAGCCCTTGAACAACATCGCCCGTGCGGCCTATCATGCCCTTTCAGCCGTTCTAGGGGGTGCCCAGTCGGTTCATATCGATGCCTATGATGAGGCGCTCTGTACACCCACCGAACTCTCTTCCCTGACGGCGCTAAGAACGCAACAGGTCTTGCAGTTGGAGACGAGAGTGACTCACACGATCGATCCTTTGGGTGGATCCTATTTTGTCGAATCACTGACGAACCAATTGGAGGAAAAGATCGTTGCCCTTTTAAACGAGATCGAGGGGATGGGAGGGATTGTAAGGGCCGTGGAGAAAGGATGGATACACAAGGCGATATCGAGTGAGGCCTATGAGTATCAGAAGGCCATTGAGTCAGGTGAGATGCCGATTGTAGGGGTTAATTGTTATCGAATAGAAGATGAGAAACTACCTATTGAACTTTTTCAAGTTCCAGAGACCCTTGAGATACAACGGGCAAAATTGGAAAGGATTAAGAAGGAACGGAGTTCTACGAACGTTCAAAAGGCCTCGGATGCCATCCTTCGCTGTTGTGAGAAGGATGGAAACCTGATGGAGGTGGTGGTGGAAGGGGTGAAGGCCTACGTGACGGAGGGTGAAGTCACAAAGGTCCTGAAACGATATTACGGAATCTGGAATCCACCTCTATTCTGATGGAGAAAAGAATCGTGAAGAAAGGTATCAGGGTATTACTGGCGCGCCTTGGTTTGGATGCTCATTGGAGGGGGAGCATTGTGGTCGCCCATGCTCTCCGGGATGCTGGAATGGAAGTGATTTATATTGGTAATCAGATGCCGAAGGAGATTGTGGAGACGGCTATCCAAGAAGATGTAGATATCATTGGACTCAGCAGTCTTTCTGGTAACCATATGATCTTGGCACCCGAAGTGGTGAAAAGGCTGAGAGAGAAGGGGACGCAAGAAATTCCAGTTGTTCTTGGAGGAACTGTTCCTCCAGATGATATTCCAATTCTCAAAGAGGCAGGGATTTCAGGAATATTTGGACCAGGATCATCATTAAAAGAGATCATTCAATTCATATCCGCACTGGGTAAGAAATAATAGCGATGTTGTGTAACCCCAATCCGCGATGGCAGTTGGGGGAGTAAGCTTCGTTTCATTGTATCGTCTAATCGAAGGGTGGGGGAAATTCTTTAAAAATTAAGAATTGGTATTGACATGGGAATTAGACCCTTCAATCCTCTGAAGAGGATTGCTGATCTTCAGGAAAGAATGGCCGGGGCAGGGATGGATATCCTGTTGCTCAATTATTCCAGGTCTGTCTTCTACTATACAGGCACCACACAGCCTTCCATCCTTGTCGTGACGCCAAAGAATTACCATCTCATCGTGACCAGTGGTTTTGACTCCGCGATAGAAGAAACCTGGCTTAAGCCCGATCGAGTGAGTCCAGGCAAAGGTTATGAAGATATGAAGGGGAGGTTGAAAAGATGGGGAATCGAGAGTGGTCGTCTGGGGATGGAACTGGATATCCTTCCGACGGCTTTATATCTCCGTGTATCTAAAATGCTGCCCCAATTGACCATGACCGATATATCAAAAATGGTTTTGGACCAGAGAAAGATCAAGGATGCGAAAGAGGTGGAAGATACGAGAGAATCTTGCCGAGTTGTCCATCAGGGTCACGCAAGAGTCCTTGAGGTCCTTCATGACGGAATGACGGAGCTGGAGCTGTCTGCAGAACTAGAAAATGCCTATCGAAGGGCCGGACATGAAGGGTTCTATTTTATCCGCCAGTTCGACTTTTTCATGGGCCAGGGTGTCCTTGCCTCGGGTGAGAATCTATCGAAGATTGCGGGCAAAGTCCAATCGATCAGTGGGGTTGGTTTGAGCCACTCTCTCCCTCTTGGTGCATCGTTGAAGAAAATAAGAAGAGGGGAGATCATTGTCGTCGATATTCCAACTTACTATCAAGGCTATCACTGCGATCAGAGCAGGACTTATGTCGTTGGAAAAGCGCCGGAAGCTTGTAGATCTATCTATCAAGGAGTAAAGGAGATTGCCGACCGGATGATCAAGGCGTTAAGGCCAGGAATCCGATGCGCAGATGCCTATGAGACAGCACTCGGTTTTGCCAATGAACTTCGTCTTGAACCTTTCTTCATGCGGCTGGGGAAAAATCACAAGAAGGTTCCTTTTATCGGGCATGGAGTAGGTCTGGAGTTAAACGAACCGCCCATGCTCGGCCAAAATAGCGATGAGACAATTGAAGAGGGGATGATCTTCGCCCTTGAATTGGAGATGACCAATGGGCCCGGAGAGGTTGTGAAATTGGAGGATACCCTCCTGATGACCTCTGAAGGGGCTCAGCTTCTTACCCTCACCCCAAGGGATCTCCATGAAGTTTAAAAACATGGCATATCGTCTCTGTTCATAAGGTGCTTTTTTGTAATCGAGGGGATCGAGTCTTATGGCTTCCATACTGCAGGTCAATAATATTGAGGTAGTCTACAAGGATGTCATCCTCGTCTTAAAGGGAATGTCTCTCGATGTTGAGGAAGGCAAGATTGTCACCATCCTTGGCAATAACGGAGCCGGGAAGATGTTAATTGTTGCCTTAGAAGAGACTAAACCAGGCGATAAGATTCTGGTAGCAAGCTATGGTAGCGGAAGTGACGCTTTACTCTTTCAGGTAACAGAGAAGATCAAAGAGCTCAAAAATAAGGGAAAACTTAAGAAATACATGGGAGAGAAAGAGGAGCTAAAGAGTTATGAAAAGTTCCTTTCATTTCGAGGAATTTTACCAAAGGAAATAGGGATACGAGGGGAAGAGATTGCACCGACGAGCCTTTCTTTGCAGTGGAGGGAGCAGAAAGCAATTCTGGAGCTGGTGGGCTCGAGATGTAAGGTCTGCGGGACTCCCCAATTTCCCCAGGAGAGGATTTGTATCAACCCGGACTGTGGGACCGTAGATCAGATGGAGGATTACCCCTTCTCTGATAAAAAAGGAAAGCTTTTCACCTATACAGGGGACAATCTGACCTTTTCAGAAGATCCTCCTGCCCTCTATGGAATCGTTGACTTTGAGGGTGGGGGGAGATACTGGTTTGACATTACCGATTGTCGTCTTGAATCATTAAAAGTTGGCCAACCTGTTCAGATGACTTTCAGGAGAAAATATCAGGAT
>PEUO01000248.1:0-397 GCA_002780715.1 Deltaproteobacteria bacterium CG03_land_8_20_14_0_80_45_14 | reverse complement strand
CCCTGAGTTTTTGATGGTTGAAGCATTTGAAGAGGCCATGCAGGATGCTGGAGTTGAGAAGAAAGATATCGATGCAGCCTGGTTTTCGAGTTGTTTTGCTGAAAATAATGTAGGAAAGAGCGCTATTCCATTAGCTGCAGCTTTAAAATTACCCTTTTTACCTGTAACACGGACAGAGAACTTCTGTGCGAGCGGAACAGAGGCCATTCGGGCTGCTTGTTATGCAGTGGCCTCAGGGGCCTGCGAAATCGCCTTAGCTGTGGGGGTGGAGAAACTGAAAGACATTGGCTATGGAGGTTTACCGGACTTTAGTCAGCTTCGAGGGATTTATAACCGGCAGATCTATCCAAACATGACCGCCCCCGGAATGTTTGCCATGATGGCGACCAAATACTTT
>PEUO01000159.1 GCA_002780715.1 Deltaproteobacteria bacterium CG03_land_8_20_14_0_80_45_14 | reverse complement strand
CGGCGTAGCAAATCTTCCGTCCCGGCCTCGGGGGCCCGAGCACAAGGTTGGGAGATATGGTATCTCCTCGGTCAAGGGTAACGGTTTCCCCGCGCTGTAATTTTCCCCACAGCGGACCATAGGGTATCCCCAGGGTCTTGGCTGCCTCTGTCTTGAACTTTCCCGGACGGGGATGCTCTTCAAAACGATACCCAAGACATAGGGTTGTATGTTTTAAAGGCCCCCACAGGATACGGACCAGGTCGTCTTCATAAGCCGCCTCCGGAGATCCTTCATACCATTCAAGAAAGGAAAGGGGATAATTAAGAAAAAAAGCCAGGGATTCGTGAAGCTGCCGGATGAAGCGTTCGATCCCGGGCGGCCCGAGAATCGTGAGTGGACCCACTTCCGGCACCTGAGCCCGCATCATCAGAATTCCCGGCAACCCGAGGCAGTGATCTCCATGAAGATGACTGACAGCCACAACCCGGAGAGACTTGATCCCGATCTTCGTCTTTTTCAAATTGATCTGACACCCTTCGCCGGCATCGAAAAGATAAAGCTGCCCTTGAAGCCTTACCACTACGGAGGTAAGAAACCGTCCGGGCATCGGCATCATCCCCCCTGACCCAAGAAGCACACATTCCATTTTATGCCTATTTCATCATTGGCGAAGAGCGACCAGGATTGAACCTTTATTGAAAGTTGACCGGGCACTGATTCATATTTTTCATTGCTGAAAACGAGGAAAGCGATTGTTTTCCAACAAAATGATAAATAAGAATTGATTATACTGCCTATCTATAATTTCGCTGCATATTATTAAGCAGTGCATAACAATGTTTACATCCACCGCGGAGACGCAGAGAACGCAGAGTAGCATTTTTTTATTTGGCGGGCCGAAGGTTCCGGGGACCGGAGAGGTACCGTCAATTAACAAGCCTTATGGTCGCCCTGTTGTTTATCCTAAAGAAAGTTCTTTTTGGGTTTTGGTTAAATAGTCAATAATTTGCTGTTCTCGTTGCTGAATTTCCAATAAAACAGGTTCGGACATAGCTCTGTATTCTTCTTTAGAATGAATCTTTCGCGCCTCTAAAAGTATCTTTTGTAAATTCTCAACAGCTTTTTGTGCCATTAGAAGTTGTTCATCATTAAGAATCATGTTATTTTCACCTCCACAATTCCTCTCCGTTTAAAATCCTTTGTCATTTGATAAGTGTCCAACCAAAGACGAAGGGTTTCTTCTCCAATAGCAGACTTAGACCAGAAAATATCTATATGAAACCTTATACGGGCTGCAACATGATCGAATATGAATTTGCTATCTTCAGATATTCTTTCCAGTTGAAATGTCTCTTTCATTAATAGAAGCATATCAACATCATTGGGAGATTCTTTGGCACTTACAAAACTCCCCCAAACAAAAATACGATCGAGTTGACCAGTTGATTTAATCAAGGCTAAAAGCTCTCGCATTCTGTCGCCAAGCCACTTTCTTCTTGCAGAGCTTGAAGAAAAATGATTAATAAATTCCTCTTCTTCAACAAGATAAATGCCCTCGGGCAAGTTCCCGTCTATATTATAATCTGGAATCATTCTCCTCCTTCAAATTTGGGGCGACATGAGCAGATGACGTTGACCTCCGACCTTATACGAACTGGTTCGTTTATCCTCTCGAAAATGGGAGGATAGACGAAGTTCAGATATACCACCTAAGGATTACTACTTGGAGTATACACCTTTTTACAAAATCTGTGAATTATTTAGTTTAGAGAAAGAGTTAAAAAAGGGGGCTACCTCTTCAACCTACAAAGTTTGGAGATCAATCTGCGTTAAGAGCTGTTGATTTTAGATTCGAACACTGGATAACGACCAGAATGGGCTGGTTTGAAAAGGCTGCGGTTCGCACGGCCTTTTCAAAGTCGGGATCGATTCATTTGTTGCATGGTCACAGCTATTTCATTAGGAACGTTAGTTGATGATCACGACCCGCTTCAATTCCGGCAGGTAGTCTACCGTTCTTGAAAGGCATTCTGAATTTCTTTGGTTCCAGCCCCTCGGCAATGCCGTCAACCTTGCCCATCAATGCACTAGGCAAAGCGATCCGGCGCACACCGAGCCGCTTCTCTGCCATTGCCGTGTATTCCTCGGATATGTCACAGATGATCGAGAATCGCTCGTTGTTGTAGGCTGCCTCGCCGCTCGTGCCTGCGCCACTCATTAAGTCCAAAACCAGTTCGCCCCTAGCGGTGCCCATGAGGATGAGTCTCTCGATTACTGCAACCGGCTTCTGAGACGGATGCCCCGTTTGCTCATTTCGGCCGACGAACCCACAAAGCAAGGGCTCTTCAATCACGCTGGGTGGCCCAGGAATAAAGCGGAGTTTCCCATGCTTGAGCTTCTGGAGCTGGACTTCGTTTAGGAAATTCTCAACATGCATTTTGGCGTCGGGCTTTGACAGATGGAGACACGTCATTTGTGCCGATCTCCATCCACGTATCATGGAGGGTGAATTCTTATAGAACCATGTGAGCCAGCACCGTAGTTGTAGCGGAGGAGGAATTTTCTCTATGAAGTGGGCAACGATCTCAGGAAACCCCCATAAGAAGACATGTTCCGAAAGGGGTTGCATGGCATTCAGAACAGTCAGGATGTATTCGACGTAGTCGTCTCGTTTGCCACCGACGCCCTTGTTGTACCAGGGATCGAGTATCGTCGTCTGAGCGCTGATTCCCAGGAGATTCAAGACACGGGATGAAACGAGAACATCCATCGGGGGAAGGATCACTACCCCATTTTCGGAGAGCGAGGCCTGGATGTTCTCGCGAGTCTCCGAGAAAAGTTTTTTGGCACGATTACTGTTTCCGCTCATTTCTGCCTCGCTATGGTTCCGTCCCTTCTTATATTATACCCGAAATACGAGAGAAGGAAGTGGAAAATTCTCTTTTTTTCCGTCTCAGGGGCGAACTGCACGATTGCGTAGGTATTTAGCTTGCCGGTCGTCGTGTCCCAGTAGTTTTTCTTCGTTACCTGATGTCGACCACAAAGGGCTTGCCATTGTGCAGGGTCCTCGGGATCCGTATCTGGATGAAGGGAGTGCGGGTTCTTGTGGTCTGGCGTCAGCTTGACGCGGCCACCCCCAACCGGGTCGATTTCACCATTTTTCAGTCCGCAGACTATTCCAGCCTCCTTCCATTCGCATGAGTAGTTTGCTCTTTTCAGGACGGCAAGCCAAGCGGTGTCCGTCGGACGGACACGCTTGCCGGCATTGCTACGTTTTCGTGTGTGAGGCATCAAATACTCCTGAATCTTCAGGTCGCCCCGATTCCTCCAGGAAAGGATCGTGTATCCGTCGTCAGTGCGAAGTTCCGACAGCCGTTGATGCCAGTTCTCTGGTTGTTGGCCAGTTTTGGGGTCTGTGGCAGCCTTGATGATTTGCTCGCGGGTGACAACCTTCCCGATGTTGTCGAGGAAGAGCGCCTCAATTCGCTTTTTGACGCTTTTCTGGCGGTATTGTCCCTTCAGCTTCCCGTAGAGCTTGTGTGGAGTATCTTTTTTGCTCGCCATGCGGTCGTCCTTTCTTCATCTATTGCGTCTAACATTTATTTTTATATTGCGGTGTCGAAATAAACCTTCATTGAAATTTGACCAAGCACGGATTAATATTTCCCATTGCTGAAAACGAAGAAATATTTTCGTCTCCACCTTGTGGATTGTTGATTGGAATATACCCCTTTTCACAAAATCTGTAAATTATTTAGACAGGGAAAAAGAGTTAAAAAAGGGGGCTACCTCTTCTGCCTACAAAGTTTGGAGATCAATCTACCTTAAGGGCTGTTGATTTTAGATTGGAAGAGAGGGGACAGCAATGTCTGACCAGTCTTCCGCAGACTTAAGAAGCCCTGACGGTAGAGGTTGTTTTCCCTACCCCGCACTTCTGGTCCGCTATGGCCATTATTTCCATCGCTAATTTGACCTCATATCCGAATCCAATAGAATCTTTTTCTATTATAAAATCTGAATTAGACCCGCCTCTTGAAAGGCCCGTTATGGATAGACCGAGGTTCTGTGCTAATATCCAACGGTTTTCCCGCTAACCCACAATAACCATGTTCTCCAACCCATCTCGATCCCACGATTTTTTGCCATGCCATACAACCTGGGCCTTCGCATATCCATTCTGGATTTATTTGCCCTGACTCCTTACTTACAGGTTTCGAAAATTTAAATGGGCAATACATTTTATTAGCTTCACCTTTTTTGACTAACATAGGTTCTCCTCCTTTCTTTTAACCTTTCCATTACCGTCTTTGGGCCAAGGAATAAATCTGATTGAGAGGACGTAGGTTCTAAAACATTTTAAAGTATTTCTCAATATTTACCGTTTCTTTAAAAATGACCAACTGATGGCAAGTTGTTTCAGAATCTATGTCCCCTTCTCATCCCTATTTTCTTGGAAGTACCGTCGAACTTTCGCTGCAATTTGACGATCAGTCATCCTGTCAATTGTTTCAATACCGACGATGCGTCTACCCAGTTGGTTTCTCTCGAGACGTTTCTTCAGCTCGCCCTTGGCCTCACCAGGACCAAATATCAGAATAGATTCTGCATCACGAATACACCCAATGACCGCATTGTAGTAAATATTGAGAAGTCCCGTAGACCTTCTCTCGCGGCTATCATCTGCCGGTACTAGCTGGGATTCATAGGGCGTCGTATGACGTATGCCACCCGAACGTCCGGGCTGTTTTTCAACCTTTGATATGATCAGTCTTATTTCTTCCCCTTCGTCCGTAACGGCCACGATAAGAGCCTTCCTATGGTCAATCCACAAACCCACTTTTGTTCTCATCGATTTCTCCTTTATCTATTAGCTCCACCTAGACTCAAGTGATCAAGGCAGGTCTTGATAAGATGATCCCGGTTCATGCACCAGCTTACTAAACGGGCAATTTCCAGAAGATCCTGGTAACGCTTGACCAAGTCCTCTTCTTTAATTTTTGGCTTTTTAGGGCTCATCACAGTCTTTCTCTGTCTTTCCATGTCCAAAACCCTACTTCACAATTTTCAAGCTTTTTGATGTGCCGAAAGGGTTCTCAACAGAAGAACTACAATTGGAATCATTTTGCCATTCTCCATCCACAAAGAATCGATACTCATATTGACCTGGATTTAGAGTGAGTGAGATTCTCCAGATCCCCTTATCGTCCATTTTCAGGGGATGCGAAGACGGATTCCATTGATTAAAATCTCCAGCTATGGATACACTTTGTGCCTGAGGTACTGATAAGCTGAACTCCGGTTTCTTTGGTTCTTGTGAATTTGATGGCATTGGACAAGAGATTAACAAAAACCTGCCGAATCATTGACTGATCGCCACGAACAGGGGGAAGTGTTTTGATGTTCAGTTGCAGCGTCCGCTCAGTGTCGAAATATGGGGTCAGTCCTTGACATTTACCAATCTGTCAACTCAAGTCCGTCTTCCCACATAAAAGAAAAGTGTCAATTTTCAACTACGTTCCATCCCAAGCTTTCATCAATTTTACATTGTCATTTTAAGGGCTTGGTTTGGTCCGACCCACCACTCCGACCAGTCTAAATGGGTTCTTTCCTTAGACTTATGAGTACCACCTTTTCGCCAAGCAACCAGGTAATGGTTTAGTAAGTGAGAACGAAAATGGCTGTCAAAAAACTTCATCAGATAGGTCAACCACTGGCAACTGACGCAAGGGCAGGCAGCCGCTTGATTTTTCTGATTCGCTTAGCGGCGGGTGAATGGATCAGGTGATAAAGACCCCATGCCAGTTGCAGATTGAGCCAGAATTGTGCTTCCATACCAAAGAGTTGCTCAAGGCGAAGTGCCGTATCCGGAGTAATCCCCCGCTTGCCATGGATCAGCTCATTAATGCGCGGGTATGACACGCCAATTTTTGCGGCCAGCTCTGTTTGTGACATGCAGATCGGCTTCAGAAACTCTTCTAAGAACATTTCCCCTGGATGGGTTGGGGGACCGCTTGTGGGAATGCGAACCATTTTTTATCTCTCCTTTCTATGGAAGGCCTTAACCTCAGGAAAACCCTAAGGGATACACTTAGTGAAAATCCGTAATTTCTACCCTTTCCGGACCTTCGGAAGTCCAAATAAAACATACTCGGAATTGATCATTAATCCGAATGCTATATTGCCCCTGTCGATCACTTTTTAGAGCTTCCAATTTATTCCCCGGCGGAATTCGCAATGACTCGAAGGAAATCACGGCGTTCAATTGATCGAGCTTTCTACGAGCTACGGGCCAAATTCGTTCCGGACAGGTGAGGCGAGCCTCATATAACGAATAATTTTATACATGTCAACATTATACTCATTGGACACCCCCCTTGTCCATGGAATGACTGGCCAGGTACGGGGTTATTAAGTTTAACAAAATTTATAATTTTATGGACGTCCCCCCCTATTTTTCATGAACTGCCGCCGGGATAACCCTTCGATGGTCATGCGCTACTTTCATGAAAAATCCGTACGATATGCCGCAGTTTAAAACTTATAGCCCGATGTTACTTTAATTCTGGCCAACGTAATAATAGACCTGCCGTTCCATCATCGTGACCCCTTTGACCGGTTAATCATCGCCCAGGCAATGACGGAAGGGATACCGATAAAATCTCCTGATGCCGCTTTCTCGCAGTATCCAATAAAACTCATTTGGTAATAACCCAAAACTCAGCAAATTCATGGTCAAAGCAGAAAGAAATCGGGTTCATCTAGGAAATAGAGGGATACTTCCCCTCGTATTATGGTCAATTTCTTATCTCATCAAAAAAGGGTGCTCTTTTTTCTTCAACACATTTTACGGCATAGAGGTAAAGAGCAGCGCTCCATGTTTGCCAATCCTGCCCCATGACTTTGCCGTTTTGGGCTTTTAGCCACTCATTAAAACCGAAACCAACATTACTACTTTTGGCTTTTTTTATAATCTTTGTAAGTGCAATGAGCTTTTCTTCTGCAATACTAAACGCCTTAGCAGCAACTAAGGCTGCCACATAAAACCCGCATATAAAAGGCCAAATACCTCCATTATGGTATTCTCCCGGCTTGTTATATGTTTTATATCGCACAAGCCAGTCGGGATCTTCAGGTTTAATATAGGGGAAAAAATTAGGGGGTAGATCAACAGCAAGTTCACCCCTTTTTATCATGCTCGC
>PEUO01000213.1:844-7207 GCA_002780715.1 Deltaproteobacteria bacterium CG03_land_8_20_14_0_80_45_14 | reverse complement strand
AACAGAAGATAATCGCTGAGAAGGTGTGAAAAATTCAGGAGAAGGTCGGGCAGGGGTATCTTCAAAGTTTTACAATTGCGGATCATTTGAGAGTAAATCATAGAGAAGCCGACTGATGTCCGCGTAAGTAATATAGCGTTGCACCGAGAATGGCTCCCATGCTGTTAGCTAATACATCCATCAACTGGGAATTTCGGGTAGGAAGATAAACTTGAATTACCTCGATGCAAAGGCTAAGAGAACCGCCGAGAAGGATAGCCATAAGAAACAGGCATCGCTTGGACATGATTTTCTTTCGGGAGAGGTAAGCAGAGAAGAAGAAACCAAAGGGTATAAATCCTAAAATATTGGTTAGAATATCCATTAAATAAGAACGATTGAATCGAAAATCTACCCAGGGCGGGACGAGGATAGTTTTTTGAAGAACTTCAAACTTCGATGGGATGAAAAGATGGCGCCGGCTGGCATGATTGTAACCCCACTGTCCGGAGCGTTCATCAAAAGGGTAGAGGGCGACAAGCCCCTCTTCTCCTGATTTCTTCGATCCATGGGAGTGTGTGGAGACCTCCTGTCCTGTCAATACCCGGTCGTAGATTGCCAAACTCAATATATTGCCGGTCCAGTATTCACTCCCCGTAGGAGAGGCGCCCAGAGCGATCTTTCCCGATGGTTTTTCATTTATCGAAAAAAGGTGAAATCTCGGACTGGATTTTAGAAGAATGCCATCGACGTAAATACGGGTTCCGTCAACCCCTGATGTGATCGCGACAAATCGTTTCTCAGCTTTTTTTAGAACGTCTCTTATTCCGATCTCGCGATAGGTGTCTTTGCCGTGAATGCCCTTCCCCAGAATCAGATGGGGTCTCCACTGACCGATGAAGAAGCTTTCCGATCCCTGGTCGTCAAAGAAAGAGAGGATGCGTCCAATGTGAGAACTTGCTTCAGTTTCGGGTTGCAGGCAGATTTCGACGCTAATCGATGATGGAAGATTGGAAGAGCGGAATGATGGAGCCATGGCGATTTCTTTTTCACTGTAGATGATTCCTTGGCCATAAAACCGGACTCCATTCTGATCCTTCAGCCACTCCACTTTATTTTCAGGCCAGAACTTAAAAGGCCAGAGTCCAGCTACAATGATTCCAGCAAAAATGACAAGGCATATGATTCCGAGAAATATACTCTTTCTTCTGTTTACTATCGGATCAGTCATGATGTTTTATAGTCCGCTGAAGGAATTAATGACACTGTCGTTTCGGAGTGAGCTCTATTCTCACGTCATTTTAATTCCCTTTGTAAGCGGAGCCTTCATTTATTTAAAAAGAAGAACGCTTTTTTCGGATGTGAAATATTCTTATCCGTCTGGAGTTATGATTATATTAATTGGAATTATAATATATTCCATCGGCTTGAATCAAAGAATCTCACTCACTCAGAACGACTATTTATCCTTAACGATTTTTTCTGCGGTCACCTTTTGGATAGGCGGGTTTGTCTTTTTCTATGGACCCGGATCATTTCGAGTCGCAACATTTCCCCTTCTATTTTTATTTTTCCTGACCCCCATACCAAGCATGGCGGTTGAAAAGATCATCCATCTCCTTCAAATAGGCTCTGCTGAAGCTGCCTATGGATTTTTTAAATTGTCAGGCGTCCCCGTTTTAAGGGAAGGGTTTACATTCAACCTTCCTGGGATGAGCATCGAGGTTGCGAAGCAGTGCAGCGGCATTCGGTCAAGTATTGCTCTTTTTATCACCAGTATCATTGCAGGCCAGCTTTTTCTCCAAACGGGATGGAAAAAGGCAGTATTGGCGTTATCAATATTTCCAATTACTATCTTTAAAAATGGACTGCGGATTGTAACCCTTTCTTTACTGGGGACTTATGTCGATCCAAGAATTTTATCCAGCGAGCTCCACAAAAGCGGCGGGATCCCATTTTTCTTCGTTGCCCTCATGCTTTTGGCGCCAGTGCTCTGGTGGTTGAGGAAAACTGAAAAGAAGGGGGCAGGGGGGAATGAAAAAAAAGGAATAATGGAATAGTGGAATGATGGAATACTGGAATGTTGGGAAAACCTTGTTTCGAGTTACGAGTTGCATCACCAAATTCTCGCAGAGCGCATGGAGCATAGCGCATAGGGCCACTGTGAAATAGTTAAGAAATTTCACGTGGCAGGCATAGCGTTGAATTAAGGGTTAACGCGTTACGACTGGCGACTTACGATTTACAATTGGAAAGAATGTGCTGCGGCGCTGCTGTGAAAAGAACTAAGGATCAAGGACGAATGATAAAGGTAAAAGGTAAAAGGTTAGAGGTCGGAGGCAAACGGTAATACCTTGCGTAAAAAAAGGAGGATCACCATGTCACAATATTCCATCAGTCCAACCGGTGAAAAATTCTTACTCCCTGGCCCTGATGACTACGAAAAGGAGTTCGAACGTTTACAGAAAGTAGTGGAGAAACAACGGACCTTAGGCCGTGAGATTGTGTTGGTTATGGGTCTTGGATTTGTGGGCGCGGTGATGGCCGCGGTGGTCGCTGACGCAACGGATAAAGATGGCAATCCTACGAAATTTGTGATTGGCATGCAACGACCCAGCACCCGGAGTTATTGGAAGACCCCCTTGCTTAACGGGGGAATATCACCTGTGAGTTCAGAAGACCCCGAGGTCCCTTTGATGATTAACCGATGTGTGAACGAGAAAAAAACGCTTACTGCTACCTATACCTATGAGGCTTTAAAACTTGCAGATGTAGTCATTGTAGATATCCAGTGTGATTATTTGAAAGAGTCCGTTGGGAATGTGAGGGGCGGCAGGGCGGATATGGCAGCTTTGGAAGAGTCTTTTGAGGTCATAGCGCAACATATCACACCAGAAGCTATGGTTTTGATCGAGACAACGGTAGCTCCAGGGACCACTGAACAGATAGCCTACCCCATTATGAAAAAATCGTTCCGGAAGAGGGGCATCACGTCTAATCCGGTGTTGGCTCATAGTTTTGAGAGGGTGATGCCAGGCAAGCATTATGTGGCAAGTATCCGCGATTTCTGGCGCGTATGCAGCGGGGTCAGTGAAGAAGCGACTCGAAGAGTCGTTAAGTTTCTGAGCGAAGTGATTAATATTGAGAAATATCCACTCACGGTCCTCGATCGGCCCATTGAATCGGAAACAGCAAAAATCGTTGAGAATAGTTTCCGGGCGACCCTTCTTGCTTTTATGGATGAATGGAGCCTTTTTGCAGAACGAAACGGCGTGGACCTGATCAAAGTCATCAATGCCATTAAGGTTAGGCCGACGCATAGCAACATCATCTTTCCAGGACCAGGAATTGGCGGCTACTGTCTTCCCAAAGATGGAGGTTTGGGCCTTTGGGCATATCGCCATATCCACGGGTTTGAGGATAATATTTTCAAAATCACGCCTCTGGCCATTGATATTAATGATACGAGAGCTCTCCACGTGGCTCAACTAACCCGGGACGCACTCCGGAATATGGGTCGTCCAATTGCCTCTGCGGATATTTTGGCGCTGGGAGCTTCCTATCGAGAAGATGTCGGGGATACCCGATACAGTGGATCAGAATTAATTGTTCGGCGACTGACCGAAATGGGAGCTGAATTGAGAGTACACGACCCTTATGTTCTCCACTGGTGGGAGTTGGAGAAGCAGGATGAGTACCCTGCCTCTTCGCTTGGTTTGAAAAGATTTTTCCGTGGTCAGGAAAAACTGAAGGATCTAAGGATTGAGCAGGACCTGAAAAAGGCATTGGACGGGGCGGATGCAGTTATCTTTGCCGTCAGACACAAGCATTATTTAAATCTTGATCCGGACGAAGTGGTTGGCAATGCCGGTGGGCCGATAGCTGTGATCGATTGTTTTGGCATTTTGGATGATGAGAGGATAAGACGATACTTCGAACTCGGGTGTGAGGTAAAGGGCTTGGGTCGAGGCCATGTGAAAAGAATTAAAGACCAGGTGAGAGAAAAGAGAGAGCAGATCTTGCTGGATATTTCAACGAAACAAGAGAAGCGAGATTTGAGTTTAAGTCCTGGGGATTTGGAACTGCTAAATAATGGGTTGAAACCCGGAGTAGAGGATTGAGACCCGAGGCTAAAGGAACAAGAATCAAGGTTTAAGGCAAACACTTGACGCTTTACGGCTTTCGCCTGGCGCCCTGCGCCTTTAACCTTTCACCTTAAAACATATGTCTCTTTATTCCATTCTTTCATTTATTGCGGCTCTTTGTTGCGGGGTTTTGGCCGCGCTGGTGTTGTTTCGCGACCATCGTTCCTTCGTACACCGGGTTTTTGCGGCGGGAATGATCGCCCTCGCACTGGAAGCGGCGCTTACCGGCGTGAGCGTACAGGCCCAACTGGCTGAGACCATCATTCGATGGCAGCGAGTCCGCCTCGTGATCGGAGCCTTCATTCCCCCGATCTGGCTCCTTTTCGCTCTGAGCTTCACGCGGGAGAATTACAGGCAATCCCTCGAAAGAATGAAGTGGCTCCTCGTCTCTTGTTTTGCGATTCCTGTCGTTCTCGGAATGGGCTTGAACAGGGGTCTGATTCGGGGAGCGGTTCTGAGCGAATCTTCCGTGTGGATCCTCGGGCTCAGGTGGCCGGGGTATATTTTGCAAGTATTTGTCCTCCTCACGATCGTCATTTTCTTAATGAGTCTTGAGCGAACTCTCCGGGCTTCCAGGGGGCACATGCGATGGCAGATCAAGTTTATGATCGTTGGATTAGGAAGCCTGTTCGCGGTCCGCATCTACACGGGCGGCCAGACATTGCTGTTCCGGTCTGTGGACATGGGCCTCGAGGTCGTCAATGCATGCACCCTCATCGTAGCGGCGGCCCTGATGACCCGGTCGCTCCTGCGTCTCCGGGTTCTTAACGTCGATTTCTACCCCTCCCATACGGTTCTTTACAGCTCCTTCACCGTGGTTCTCGTGGGGGTCTACTTCATTGTGGTCGGGGTTCTTGCAAACCTGGTCAGGTATTTCGATGGAGGCCAGTCTCTTGCCCTCAGGGTTTTTCTGGTATTTCTTGCCTTTCTCGGGCTATCCATTCTTCTTCTCTCGGACCAGTTTCGACATAAGATAAAGCGTTTCATTGCGGTCCAGATGAAGCGTTCCCAGTACGATTACCGCAAGGAGTGGACAAAGTTCACCGAGAAAACCTCCACGATCACCGATGTTAAGAACCTCTGCATGACGGTATCCAGAATGGTTTCCGACACCCTGGAGGTGCTTTCCGTAACAGTGTGGCTCCTTGACGAGCCGCATGCCCGACTGAGACCGGTGGGATCGACCGTCTTCTCGGAGACCGGAGCGGGGCACCGGATTTCAGAGGAGGGAGCAACTAAGCTCGTCCAGGCGATGAGAAATCAGGAGATGGCCGTGGACCTGGAGGATCCGAAGATTCTATGGGCTCGTGATCTCAAACAATCGATACCGGACTCTGATCGAGAGGCGAGGATCCGTTACTGCGTCCCGCTTTTGGCAGGAGGAGATCTTCTGGGAGTCATGACCCTCGGCGATAGGGTTAAATACGAGCCTTTCTCATTCGAGGAGATTGATCTCCTCAAGACCATCGCCGACCAGACCGCCGGAAGTCTTCTCAACCTCAAACTCTCGGAGGATCTCCGGAAGGCGAAAGAGATGGAGGCATTCCAGACCATATCCGCCTTTGTCGTTCACGATCTCAAAAACCTTGCGTCCACACTCTCGTTGACCATGCAGAACTTACCCACCCATTTTGAAAATCCTGAATTTAGGGATGATGCATCACGAATCATAAAGCAGAGCGTAGCCAAGGTTAACAATATGTGCAGCCATCTCTCGATGCTGAGTAAAAAGATTGAGCTGAAGAAAGTTGAAACAGACCTTAATGAACTAATTTCCGCTTCACTTTACTGCCTGAATGGATGCGCCAAGGTTTCACTTACCCAAAACCTTCAACCTCTGCCGAGAATAATGATAGACCCGGAACAGGTTCAAAAGGTTTTGACGAATCTGCTCCTCAATGCGAATGAAGCAGTCGAAAATGGGGGCGAGATTAGGATTACTACCGGTCAAAAAGATGGTTGGACAATTATTTCGGTTAGTGATAATGGATGTGGCATGTCAAAAGAATTCATAGAGCGATCTCTCTTCCGCCCCTTCAAGAGCACAAAAAAACAGGGCATGGGAATTGGCCTTTTTCAGAGCAAGACGATTGTCGAAGCCCACCAGGGGAGAATTGAAGTGGAGAGTGAACCCGGCAAGGGGAGCACATTTAAAGTCTTTCTGCCAAACAAGGGTTAGATGAAAAGTTACGGGTTACGAGTTGCGGGTTAAAGATGCTAAGAACAACCGTTTCGGGTT
>PEUO01000213.1:291-757 GCA_002780715.1 Deltaproteobacteria bacterium CG03_land_8_20_14_0_80_45_14 | reverse complement strand
GGGTTCCAGGTTTAAGACGTTGATAATAAAGGTTACGGGTTACGAGTTGCGGGTTTTAAAGTTCAAGAGAAATGAGTATCGAATGAATTTAGAGAAAATTGTCGAGTTAAATTTGAATAAGAAATATACTGATTCAAGACCCGGCAGATCTAAATTCTTACCCCGAAACCCGTAACGCGTAACCCGCACCGCATAACTATTTTTTGGGGTCATTATGAAAAGCTACAGGGATTTGGAAATCTACAAATTATCCTATGCCTTAGCGGTTGAGGTGCATAAGTTCTCGTTAACGCTTCCTCAATACGAGAGGTATGAAGAAGGTAGTCAGGTAAGAAAATCCTCTAAAGGCATCACTTCTTGCATCGCGGAGGGATATGGGAGAAAAAAATACAAAGCGGAATTCATCAAGTTTCTTGTTTATGCCCATGCTTCTTGCGATGAGACCATCCTGCATTTGAACTTCCTG
>PEUO01000213.1:0-284 GCA_002780715.1 Deltaproteobacteria bacterium CG03_land_8_20_14_0_80_45_14 | reverse complement strand
CGCACAATGATAACGTATCCAAAGTTAAACCTCTCATTGATTCTTATGAAGAACTGGGAGCGAAAATTAACAGATTCATCCAGTACGTAGAAAAAGAGTGGAATACTCGTAACCCGAAACTCGTAACCTGAAACGCGTAACCTGTAACCCGCAACCCGGAACGGAGCATGATAGACAAACCTAAACTTCTCGTCGTTGAAGACGACTCCTCGATCGCTACTCAGATGAAGTGGGCGCTTGCCCAGGACTACGAGATCTTTTTGGCTGAAGACCGACCAAGTGCG
>PEUO01000019.1 GCA_002780715.1 Deltaproteobacteria bacterium CG03_land_8_20_14_0_80_45_14 | reverse complement strand
GGAACAAATTCTCGCTCCACCTTTCTGGCCAGAGACGCTTGCACCTCTTTCGTAGACCAGGGACTCTGGTTCACAAACTGCTGCAAAGCCTGAACGTCTCCATCCGGAAGACGATCAGCCATTGGTTCGATGGATTTACGTTCTCCATCCATCAGGAGGCCTCGTACGTATTCCTCGGCATGCTCTCTCCGTTCTTTGCGACCCATGGCCAGAACTACATCAGCCAAGAAGGCCTCCAATTTCAACCGGAATCGTTCTATCTCTCGGGCTTTCATACCCGAGAGGATATACCAAAGTGTTATTCAATGTCAAGATAAACTTAACGTAGTAGTATTAGGGTATTAAACAATGACTAACGATGCTCTTAGAGATATGATATTTCTCAGTCATGCAGATGAAGATAATGACTTCACACGATGGCTTGCATTGCAGCTCGCTAAAGAGGGCTATGGGGTTTGGTGTGATCTAACTGAGTTACTCGGGGGTGAAAATTGGCCACAAGAAATCAATCAGGCATTACAGACGAGAACACAAAAGTTCCTATTTGTGCTTTCGAAATATTCCAATCGAAAAGATAACCCATTAGGAGAATTAACGACAGCATTCAATGTAATGAAAAGAGGAAAAATAGATAATTTCATTGTGCCGCTCAAAATTGACGATTTAGGATTCGATCAAATGGATTTTAGGCTCGTCAATATACAGTCAATAATATTTAATGAAAATAATTGGCTAGAAGGATTAAGGCAGCTATTAAGATTGTTAGAGCGTGATAATGCAAGAAAAAACAATTCATTTAATCCTGATGCGGTAAGTTTATGGTGGAGAAACTATAAATCTACTTCGAATTCAGTGAATAACAATCCTGAGGAATTGTTTTCAAATAGGTATCCCATAGTTTCCTATCCTAAATTTGTTTACGCACATCATATTACTAAAAATCTCATAATAAAACGCTTTATCCCATACCCTGTAATTCCCTTTAAGCAGTATTTGTTAAGTTTTGCAGAAGCAGAAACATTACGTCAACACTTTGAATCGTTAGAAATCAGAAATACCGAAAAGACAGATATTAATACGCTTATGGATGGGTCGAGCACTTTAGTGGAGGACAGCAAAATAGGTCAGCATATAATTGTGGGGCTATTTAATCAGGCTTTGTGGAAGGGTTTCAGAGTTAAAGGCTTATTATCCTACAGACTTTCAAACAATAAGATTTGTTTTTATTTTCATAATAATCTCCTTCCTGATGGAAGGATTATTTATGGAGGACAGGAGGGGTTAAGCTCACAAGTGAAGTTATGGGGCAAGACCCTTAGTGAAAAATGGCATTGGGCGATTCGAGGATGGTTCGAAATCATACCATCGTGGCATTATAACATTCAGTGTCATATTGTTGTGAGTGATAGGAAAGGGGAAATACGCTCAGCACCTAAAAGAGTATATCGTAGATGGAATAACAGTACATGGAGAGATAGACATCGAGCTTCGATGTTTCATTTAGCAGAAGATAATGACAAAATAATTATTCCTGTAAATTATGACCAGGGAATTTGTATTGACAAAAACCCTCTGATTTTTACAAGTCCTTTCACATTTATCGAACCTTCTGAATATATTCTTGAGGATGAGGAATGAATGAACTGATCAAATTAGAAGAACCACTGCTTCTTTTTAATCATAATCAGGCTCTTGAAGACCCACGTGATGGGTTGACACTATTTGGCCCTTTGCAAGGTAATCCTCCCCATGGGATTAGTTACGGTATAGTAGGCACAAAAGAAGGAATTCAGAGGTTCTATAAATGGGTAAATAGGATTCAAAAATTGCTGGCTCATCCAGATATATCTAAAAGAGAACTTTGGATTCCATTCCCTAGTTTTGAATCGGCATTTGGAATACCTTTTTCAACAAAAGCAGTAAAAGAAAACATTGTTGACGATCGAAGTCTTAAAGAAATTCTTAGAGAAGACGATCCATTTCAACGGGTTCATAACACTGTAAATTTATATGCTGAACCAATTTTGGAGTTCTATAGAAAATCCGATGAGAATTTGGATTTGTGGTTTGGTATCTCCCCAGAGGATGTTTTCAAAGTTTGCCGGCCTAAGTCGAGGATTATCAATCCTAACGCCATATTCTCAGAAAAAGACATAAAAGGAAGTCAAGAAAAAGCACTTCGCTGGAAAAAGGGACAATCACTTCTATTTAATTACCTTGAAGAATACTATGAAGCGTACCAATTTGACAATGATTTTCGAAGGCAATTAAAAGCGCGTCTTATTCTGGAAAAAATTAGGAATCCTTTACAAATTATTAGGGAAACTACATTAACGCCAGATGAGTTTTTGAATGATAAGAAAAGGCGAATTCGCGAGTTACAACCAGAATCTCAAATTGCGTGGAATCTTCTTTCTACTGCTTTTTACAAAGCAGGTGGAAAACCATGGAAGTTAAAAGGTATACGGGAAGGAGTATGTTATTTAGGCATGGTTTTTAAAAATTTGGAGAAAGAAAAAGACCCGCGATCAGCTTGCTGTGCAGCTCAGATGTTTCTTGATTCCGGAGATGGTGGAGTTTTTAAGGGTGCAGTGGGGCCTTGGAAATCGCCAATGGGAAATCAGTATCATCTAAGTAAATACGCTGCAAAAGAGATCGTAGAAATGGCATTGCGAGCCTATATGGATACTAGCTATTTTGGTTTTCATGAGAAACCAAAGGAAATATTTATTCACGGAAGAACCTATCTTAATGACGAAGAATGGGAGGGATTCTTAGACGGTTTAAACCACAACATTAAAATAGTAGGTGTCAGGATTAGGCCTGGCACATTGAAGTTATTTCGCCCTGGTAATTATTTTCTCATGAGGGGATTGGCTTATATTGAAAGTGATAGAAAAGGCTATTTATGGACTACTGGATATATCCCACGTTTACGTACCAACCCTTTTCCAGGTGTGCCTATTCCGTTGAGTATTGAAATATGTAAAGGTGAGGCAGATATTAGAGTTGTCTTACAAGATATCTATGCTTTAACAAAGTTGAATTATAACTCGTGTTTCTTCGGTGATGGGGGACCTATTACATTGAGCTTTGCTGATAATATAGGGGAGATTTTAACAGCAGGACCGATAGAAAAGGATGAAGCTCCTTTGTCATTTAAGTTTTATATCTGATAATTCAGAGACTTAAAAGTGAAAAATCGAGAATTTAGTCAGACAGAGATGAAGAGGATACCAAAAGAGTGGGGCTTGGTGAAGTTGGTAGATGAAAAGGTATGCCAGATTGTAATGGGACAATCACCTCCTTCTTCTACTTATAATAAAACAGGTGAAGGGTTGCCATTTCTTCAGGGTAACATGGAGTTCGGAGAAATTTATCCTTCCCCGACTGTTTATTGTTCTGAACCTATTAAGATTGCTGAAAAAAATGACGTCTTAATTTCGGTAAGGGCTCCAGTTGGAGATGTTAATATTTCACTCTCAAAAGTATGTATTGGTAGAGGTTTGGCATCAATAAGATGTAACTCTGAAAAAACAAGTCATTTGTTTTTGTTTTATTATTTAAAATACATAGGTAAAACATTTGAAAGCATTTCTGCAGGTTCCACATTCAAAGCGATTAGAAAAAATGAGCTTGACCAGTTAGAAATACGCCTTCCCCCAGCCCCTGAACAGAAAAAAATTGCGGAGATTCTTTCGACGGTGGATCAAGGGATTGAGAAGGTTGATGAAGCGATAAAAAAGACCCAGAGGTTGAAGAAAGGATTGATGCAGGAGTTATTAACCAAGGGCATAGGTCATAAAGAGTTTAAGGAAACAGAAATTGGTAGGATACCCAGGGGATGGAACATGATGAAGTTGGGTGAAATAGCAAATGTCCGGTATGGCCTAGGTCAACCCCCTGCAATAGAAGCCAATGGTATACCTATGATTAGAGCAACAAATGTAAAACGTGGGAAGATCGTGAAGGAAGGGTTGATTTTCCTTAGTCCCGGTGCAGTCCCTAACTCACGTGATCCATTTTTGAGGACGGGGGATATATTAGTAGTTCGGAGCGGCGCTTATACGGGTGATGTGGCTTTGGTTACAAAAGAATGGGAAGGCGCAGTTGCTGGTTACGATTTAATAGTGACTCCTTCAGATACTATTGATTCTCAGTTCTTAACATATTTTTTGCTGTCTTCCTCGGTTCAGAAAAAGCATTTTGTGGGTCTTAAAGTTAGGTCGGCTCAGCCACATTTGAACTCTTCACAGGTTAAAGAGACGCCAATTCCCATTCCACCTCTTCCCGAACAGCAAAAAATTGCTGAAATTCTGGGTGCGGTGGATGGGAGATTAGAATTGCTAAGGAAGAGAAAAGAAAGGCTGGAAAGAATAAAAAAGGGATTGATGAATGATTTGCTTACAGGAGAGAAAAGAGTAAAACTAAATTAGCAAAAGGAGGTGTCCGTATGGAATTACAAGCAAAAGAAATTGAGGCGCTGGCAGAGAAATTGAATCTTTCAAAGGATGAGATGCTCAGAGATAGTTTAAAGGTTTTTCTTGAAAAGAAATTAAGGGAGATAAAGACGGAAATATTTAAGATACGAATGAAGTATGGGGTTTCAAGCGTCAAAGAGTTTGAGGATCGATATAAAAAGGGCGAGATCGAAGAAAAAGATACATGGCAGGATTTACAGAGGCTTGATCATCTTGAATTTAAAAAGGACGAACTGGAGAAAGCGCTGGGAGAACTCTGATGATAATTGATGTGAGAAGACTCAAAGAAATGGCGGAGATTGAGTTCAGCGACATCGTCGAGGATGTGATTATCACTGATATTAATGAACTTAGGATAATCCTGATAGATGGCAGCTTTGTAGATATCTGGTACTCCCTGAAACTTGAGGGACGATACAGTTACCACTGGGAGAGAAAGCATATAGACGGATCGATATTTCGACATAATAATGCTCCTCATGTGAGGTGGCAAGAGGTTAAAACTTTTCCTAAGCATTTTCATAATGGAGATGAGGATAGGGTAATTGATAGCGATATTAATGATGAACCAGAAGAAGCCCTGAAGGAATTTCTTCTTTTTATTAGAAAGAAATTAACTGGTAAAAAATAATGGTATTTCGTGAAGTTCACCTCGTCGAAGATTACATAGTCCAGAGGCTCCAAGAAAAGGGATGGAGATTTATTCCTGGCGATGACCTTGAAAGGGATACCTATGAGGAGCCTCTACTTATTCCAAATCTGGTAAGAGCCTTAGAGAAAATAAATGGGAAATTAGAAATTGGAAATGAGGAAGTTAACAAAGTCATTAACGAACTGAAGCTTACAGGCACGGGGGTTGAGGGGGCGAAAAGAATTCTAAATTTTTATAAGTTCGGTGTTCCTGTGAAGTTTGAGAAAGAGAAGGTTGTTAAGTATGTCCAGCTTTTTGATTTCGAAGAGATCGGGAATAATGAGTTTATCGTTACTCGACAGGTCTATTATCAGGGAAGGGATAGAATAAGAACGGATATTATCCTCTACGTGAATGGTATTCCACTTGTTGGTATCGAGTGTAAGAACCCAACTAATATTTCCGAAAGCTGGTTCAATGCCTATAAACAAATAAAGGACTATGAAAGAACTGTCCCTGAACTTTATAAGTATGTTCAAATTGGGGTTGCAGCCGAAAGCCAGGCAAGGTATTTCCCCATCGTTCCCTGGCAGGAAGAAGTTAAAACATACGAATGGAAGGTAGGAGCAATTCCTGAATTGCCCCTACAAAATTCTATCGATTCAACTATTGAAATGTTCTCAGAGAATACCTTACTTAATCTCGTCAAAAACTTTCTCTTTTTCAGGGTGGAACTTGGAAATGCCACTAAGGTTATCACTCGATATATGCAGTATCGTGCTGCCAATAAGATAGTGAATAGAGTCAGCGAGTCATTAGCGTTACAGGAGTCCGTTTCACGCCTTACGCCCCACGCCTCACGGACAAAAGGTCTGATATGGCACTGGCAGGGGAGTGGAAAGACCCTGACCATGATCTTTGCTGCCAATAAGCTTTATTACATGAAGGAGCTTGAGAACCCAACGATATTCTTTATTGTTGACAGAATCGAGCTTGAAGATCAGCTTTATACTGAATTCTATGCATTGGATATTGTGGAGCCGGAAATTATAGGGTCCGTTTGGGAGCTTAAGCAAACTCTGAAATTCGATGATTACAGAAGCAAGAGAGGGATATTTATCATTCTCATCCATAAGTTTAGACCTGAAGAGCTTAAGGAAGTCTATGGAGAAATCGAAAAAATTTCAAAACGAAAAGAAACAATAATGAATCGGAAGAACGTTGTCGCCTTTGTTGATGAAGGACACAGGACTCAATACGGTCTCCTTGCCGCCCAAATGAAGGCCATACTCAAGAGTGCCTTCTTTTTTGCCTTAACAGGGACTCCCATCTCGAAGCGGGGAAGAGATACTTATCTTGAGTTTAGTTATCCTCCGGAAGAACCCTATCTCGATCGGTATTTCATCACAGACTCCATTAAAGATGGCTTCACAGTAAAAATCGTTTATCAACCAAGACTTGAAAAAGAAGTCCATCTAAAGAAGGACATGCTTGAGGCATTTTTAGAAACAGAGTTTGAGGAGTTACCAGGGGATATAAGAGAGGATGTTGAGGAGAAAGTAAAGAAGAGACTAAATGCCATCAAACTTGTTCTTGAGAATCCATTCAGGATAAAGACGATTGCTGAGGATATAGCAAAGCATTTCAAAGAAAATATTGATGGAAAGTTTAAGGCAATGGTTGTGGCGGGGAGCCGAAATGCGTGTGAGGTCTATAAAAGAGAACTCGATAAGCATCTTCCCAAAGAATATAGTGAAATTGTGATGACCTACACCGAACATGATAAGCCTGAAATCGTGCGATATGTTGCCGAAGCAAGAGCTCGGTATGGCGGGAAGGATGTAAGCGATATTAGAAAGGATGTTATTGAAAAGTTCAAAGAAGAAGAATTTCCCAAAATATTGATCGTTACGGATATCCTTCTCACCGGTTTCGATGCTCCTATTCTCCAGGTGATGTATCTTGATAAACTCCTTAAGGAACATAGGCTCCTTCAGGCTGTGGCAAGAACGAACAGGCCATTTAAAGATCTGAAAGAAGCGGGGGTTGTCATCGATTATGTTGGAATCCTTAAAGAATTTAAGAAAGCCTTTGAGATGTATAGCGAGGAAGATATCAAAGGAGCTTTATTCAGTTACGACAGCGTGAAGGAAGATTTTGTTGCCCTTATTAGAGAAATCCTTGAGATTTTGAAAGAAGTGCCAAGGGATTATGAAAGAGATACCCTGCTTAAGGCCATAGAAGTTTTAACTTCTGATGAGGAAAAAGAAGAGGAATTTGCAGAGAAATATAAGAATCTGAGAAAAACTTTTGAGCTCCTCGGTCCTGACGAGATTAAGCTTGAGTATTTTGAAGACTATAAATGGATTTCAGCCATTTACACATTCTACATGAAGATGGTGATTCAGAAGCCTGCTTATGAGGGATATGTCCAAAAGTATTATGATAAAACGATCCAATTTATTCATCGGGCTACCGAGATAGAAAAATTAGAGAAAGAGCTTCCGATTGTTGCGTTCGATGGTGAGTATCTTAAGGCGCTGGAGGAGAAAGTAAAAAATAGGAAGGAGAAGGCGGCTAATATCCTTTTTACATTGAATCGGTTGGTTCTTGTCGAAAGGCATAGGAACCCTGTCTATGAATCTCTGGTGGAGAAAGTTGAAAGGCTCCTTGAATTATGGAGGGAAAAGACAAAAGATTACGAGAAGATTTACACAGAAGGTGTAAGGGCAATAAAAGAAATAAACCAACTTTTTTCGAGACAGAAGTCCCTCAATTTCTCTGACCTTGAATATGCTTTGCTTCTCGAAATTGAGAAAAAATTTAAAGAGGACGGCTTTGAGAAGGTTGTGAAGGAGCTTTCAAAGAGCCTTAAGAAACATATGTTTTTTGGTTGGATCAATCAAATCACCGTTAAAAAAGAAGTGGAGCGAGAGATAAGAAAATTTGTCCGGGGACTAAAAGGAAAATATAACCTCTCTCTGGATGAGATGAATGATTTGCATGAGAGGCTCTTGGAAAGCGTGAAGAATTATGGAACTGCCCAACATACCGTATAAGGTCTCCCATAGGGATGTGAGATATCCAAGATTAGAATTTAGAACAGGAGAACTTCTTTTGGTTCTTCCTTATGGCTATAAACCTGATCCCATCCTGAATAAACACCAGAAATGGATACGTAAGAAGATGGCGCTTGTCGAGGAATGTTTAAAACATTCTACAAGTAAAAAAATGGTCGAAAGGACAGAACAAGACTTTAGAGACCTTACGTTTATTTTGGCTAAAAAGACCTTAACAGAATTGGGTGGGAGGTTAAATCATATCTATTTCAGAATGATGAGGACAAAATGGGCAAGCTTGAGTTCAAGGAGAAATCTGACAATTAATAGATTGATGAGACATTTACCGGACCATCTGTTAAGTTATGTGATTTTTCATGAGGTCGTTCACTTAAAAGAGAAAAGACATAATGACAAATTCTGGAAGAGAATTTCAAAGAAATTTGATGACTACCAGGAATTGGAAAAAGATCTCTTCGTTTATTGGTTTCAGGTTGTGAAGAGGATTCAATAATTATGGGAAACTTCGCAATTTTTAGTGTCATCCAAAAACAGTTGGCCATTTCCAAATGCGGAATGTGTGTTGCGGTTCAATAAATGCGCAATAATTCATCTTTTAAGTGAATTATTCCGCCTTTGATATACTTTGGACTTTAAATTGGTATATGGAAGAATTTAGGGACGGGTTCACATTTCTGTTTCGCATGATTCATGATGGCCACAATTGCGGAGGGCGATCATGCCCGGTTCAGGGCCGTACTCGAAGGTGAGTCTTAAACTTTTCGAAGCGTACGCAATGAAGACATCATTCCCTCCCTCGGCATACTTTCCTTTGACGTTCTTCGCCTTATGAACATTGAGGGATGGATGTCGAGGATTTGCACTGAGAAGCCTGGCCGCTTTATCGATAGCTTTTCGTTCACTCGGTTTCAAACGGGAGTAGTTTTCCAAGAAGATGATTTCGAAATGGAGTTCGAAGGGAGAAAGTTTCGCTGGCATAGAAGGTTATTTCTTCTTTTTTTTAAGCGCCTTTGAAGGGGTCGAAGCGACGATTCCAGGCCGGGTATCCGCATTAACCTTCCTCTCTCTTTCGACCCAGTCAGGGGAGAGATCCTCTTCGGGCAGGTCTGACATATCGGGGTACTTTCGGACTGTCCGGACCGGGTAGAGGATGATCTGATCACCCTTGACGGCATACTCGAACAAAGGTTCTTTTCGGAAAGGAGGAGGCAGAACGACCCTTCCCCTTGAATCTGTTTTCAAAATTTTAGTTTCAGCCATGTCAGTTTCTCCGATTCTTCTTTTTGAGTATTATAATCCCATTTGTGACGATTGTCAAACATGGGAAGAAATGAGGGACACTTCCTATATTTACAACAGCTGATTAATTGGGGACGGGTTCACATTATTGATTTGTGCTCAAATTGATTTTAAGTAGGAATCTGATATGCGGATTTGGACTTTTTTTGTTATCATGGTTTGGATATTCACGGTAGCCGAAATAGTCAAGGGAGAAGAGAAGGAGAAAATGAATCAAGAGATCTCCCTGCCCTCAGAAGCAGGGGATTGGAAGTGGGACGAGAAGGAGATGAAATACGATTTCAGGACCCTATTCAAGTACATCGATGGGGCCGCGGAACTTTATCTAGCCTATGGTTTTCAGAATCTTACGGTTCGCCGGTTTGAGAAATCGAACCAGCCTCCGCTTATCGTTGAACTCTATGAAATGGCCGCTTCAGAGGATGCTTATGGGGTATTTTCTTTTGAGCATCAGGATGAAGCCATGGGAATCGGCCAGGGATCTGAGTTTGGGGGAGGGTTGCTTCGGTTCTGGAAAGGAAAGTATTTTGTCAGCATCTATGCAGAAGGGGAGGGGGCGGAGGTTGAATCAGGAATCCTCAAGATGGGCAGGGCTGTGGTAAATTCAATCCCAGCAACAGGTCCGGAGCCAAAATTGGTTGGCTTTATTCCAGGGAAGGACCTCGGGCTGGTCGATAAGAGCGTTCGCTATCTTAAGAGTCACGTTCTCCTGAACCAGCGGTTTTTCATTGCCCACCAGAATATTTTAAACCTGAACCGGAAAACGGAAGCCTTGCTCGCTCAATACTTTCAAGGTAAACAGAAGACCCAACTTCTTCTGATTCGATACCCCAATCTCAAAGAGGCAGGAGATGCTTATCAGAGCTTCATGAAGGTTTACCTTCTTGATGCTCGGGGGAAGGATCGTTTAAAAACGGAAGACCGGAAGTGGACCTTTGCCCGGCACTGGAATGAATTTGTAGTCATTGTTTTTGGATCTCCCACGGAGGCAGATGCCGAGGCCCTTCTCAAGGCTACAGAAGAAAAATTGTATAGAAAATAAAGTCTTTCGGTTACGGCAACGGTAAAGATGCCCGTATCGTCCAACGGTTAGGTTGTTCGTCTTAAGAACTTGACGTAACCCTCTGACTCCAGACGAAACGGGCCTCGTAGCCGTAACCTTTGCCGTGGATCATTTTCATGGTTAGAGGGTGACGTTACCGTCCTAACGATAGACCAAACGGGCTTCGTAACCGCAACCCTAACCTATAGAGGTATAGAAAGGAGTTTGAGTTAGATGGAAGAAAAAATCATCACCCGTAGGGATTTTCTTCGAGTCACGGCTGGAACCGCGGTGGCCGCTACCTTGGGGTCAGGGATCATCCTGGGGGAAGCTCGGACAGAACCAACGGCGAAAGTCGTGCTCATCCGGAATGCTGAGGTATTAGGGCGCCAAGACAAAGTGCAGGAAGAGATCCTGCAATCCATGCTGGATGAAGCCGTCAAGAGTCTCCTGGGAACCAATAAACCCCTGGAAGCCTGGCAGAAGCTTTTCAAGAGTTCGGATGTGGTGGGGATAAAAAGTAATGTATGGAATAAGTTGCCGACCCCCAAAGAGTTGGAAGCAGCCATCAAGCGCCGGTTGTTGGATGTGGGAGTGGCGGAAAAAAATATCGGCATCGATGACCGGGAAGTACTGAATAACCCGGTCTTCCTCAACGCTACTGCGCTAGTCAATGTGAGGCCGTTGAGGACGCATCACTGGTCCGGGGTCGGGACTTGCCTGAAAAATTACATCCAATTTGTCCCCGACCCTTCGTCCTACCATGATGAGGGGTGCTCGCCCCTGGGCAAAATTTGGACTTACCCCATCGTAAAGGGAAAGACCCGCCTGAATATCCTCAGTGCCCTCACGCCCCAATTTTATGGAAGGGGAGCCAATTTTTTCGACAAGAGATACGTTTGGCCCTATAAAGGGCTGATCGTGGGAGCCGATCCTGTGGCTGTAGATGCGGTAGGCGCTCATCTCATTCAGGTAAAGCGGATCGGTTTTTTCGGCGAAGACCGGGCTCTGGATGTTCCCCCCATCCATATCATGGTGGCAGATAAAAAATATCACCTCGGGGTCAGTGACTTGAGCCGCATTCAGCTGATCAAAATAGGCTGGATGGAAGAGGCGCTGATATAGCTTTCGTTGAGGGAAGAGTCCGCTGAGAAATTGGGGGCAGGTTCACATTCCCCATCTTAATCACTCACTTCCCTTGGGTTCTTCTTTTGATTTCCCGTGAGCGACAGAGGGTGAAAGTCCGCCCAGGGCGATCAAGGGGGTGGCTTCATGACCTCTTTCCAGGTTGGCGATAGTACGTATTCGCCGATCAATATCTTTCAGTTTCGAAAGGTTTTTCTCCACTTCTTCAATTTTTGTTGAAAATATTTGAATCTGGGATTTCTGAATCTGCGACTCCTGATGCAATTGATTCAGGAGAAAGGTTTTCTTCCGGACCTGGATGTAATCGCACAAGAGGAACGTTACGGCCAACTGAAAGAAGGCGAGAAGGTAAACAAGAATTTTAAAAGTATCTTTTTGTATTCTCAGACGCCTGATCCCGGAAGGCGTATTACCGAAGATGAGAATATTAAAATAATCTTTATCCATGAAGGAATCCTTACGGGACTTCTTTTTAAAATAGCGTAGTAACCCCGAACCTGCTAAAACCCATGGGGTCTCCATAACCTTCGAGGGGTACCCTCCTTCGCATTCATCTACAGTTTTAAAACCTTTGGCGTTCTGCGAAGGAGGGTAAAACCCCCCTCTTTCTCGGAGGAGGAGGAGGTTACATTCATTTCTAAAAAGATGTGTCCATTCATCGGGGAAAAAGAAAGACAAAATCCCATAAATATTTCTTTGAAAATTTCCTCCCTCTTAAATTGCAGAAGTTTAAATGTTTCCAGTATTCTCCCTTTTTCAAAATATTTATTTCCGATTGGATAGGATCCCGAAGGAGACTGGCGAAGATCCGGATTTGATGATTTGGCCTCCACGAGTCCCATAAAATTTGGAAATTTGTCCCTCCAAATGTCCTGAACATAGTCGAACGAAAAAATTACTTTATCCAAGCATTCCGTCAATGGAGACCTCTTCTTTTCTTTCACAGCTCTTAAGAAGTTAACATCGAGTTCGGGGACGCCGATTATTAACCCATCATCCGTGTGTGGAATACTGGGTTGAAATCTGGTTTGGAGTTTTTCCGATGACTTAATGGCGTCTTTTGCATGGCCCTTCATTTTCTGTATGGCCCCTTTATTTTCATCCACCTTTCTTATCATTTCTTGATTAGCGGCGTTATTCATTGATTTGATTGAATTGGACTCTACCTGTGTGATGATTCCAAAAGTGAACAGAGTTAACAAAATTGCAACTTTTTTAATGATCATACTTCTTAAGCTCTTCTAAATCATTGAGTGGAAACTATGGATTAAATAACATTATTTGGTTTCAGGATTTTTATGTCGTAGGAGATGTGAATTTAACTTAGATAATGAGCAATTTAAATGCCAAAAATCTTCATGCCAAAAATCTTCATTGTGATAGCGGAAAAAATGGAATAAAATGGAGCAATTCAAAAGAGAGAACAAACACCCATTTGAAACAAATTTAAGGGTTATATAAGCGAGTGAAAAAGGAAGTCAGGATGGGATGGGGACGATTCTTAGGAATCATTGTTATTGTGCTTCTCACCTTGAGTGCTCCTTCTTTCTAACCTTTCAGATAAGGACCAGGAGTTGTTTCTCGTATATACATTAAGAGATTTGGAAATCATGGAGCAAGAAGTGAATAAATTGATCCAGACATGGAGCTCGGGGGACACAAAAGGCATGGAATCCATTCTAACAAGGAGTGCCTCTGGAGATAAAAGTTTATCTCCCATTTTTGAAAAACTCATTTAGGAAAGAAACAGGAAGATGGTTTTGAAGATTGAAGATTTCTTGGAGACAAAGGAAACCTATTTTATTATTGTCGGAGCAGGCCATCTGGTTGGCAACCAAGGGATCATCGAAATCCTCAGGGGAAAAGGGTACATCGTTGAGCAATTATGAAGAGAAATAAACTGTCTAAGTTAGGATTTAACCTGAAGGATGATGTAAGGAAGGACGTTGACTTCCTGTAGTCCTCAAGTCAAGAATCCCTATCGCTATACCAGATTACAATTGATAATCCTCAAAAAAGGTAATATTCACATGGCTATTTCCAGATTGACTGATACAACATTTCATGATAAACACAATTCAAATTGCATCATCCAACAAAGAAAGGAGGGAAAGATGAAAAAGAAATTAATCTTTGAACTAATTATTTTGGCATTATTTACGTCAGTGATATTGGCTGGACCAACCTTTGCAGCCGAACCGGTCGTAACATGGAAAGTGTACATACCCTTCCATGAAGGATTGTGGCATCATAAAACTGCGCAAATCTGGGCAGATGATGTTTTTAAGATGAGCGGCGGCCGGATGGAGATCGATCTCATCGGTCCCATTGGAGCTGAATATCCTGTTGATATCTTTAGTACCGTTCAAAAGGGCATTGGGGACGCTGGCTATACATCGCCGGTTTTTGTGGTTCCAAAATTTCCGGCGGCCATGCTTTTTGCTGGATCCCCAGCCTTTTTTGACCTGATGGGTTATTTCACGTGGATGCATGCCTATGGTGGGAAGGAACTTTTACAGGAGACCTATGGGAACGCCCTCAAAGTGTTTCCTGCGGGTTTGTTCTGGGCAAAGGTTGGCGGTTGGGGCAACAAAAAAATCGAAAACCTCAGCGACTTCAAAGGGCAAAGGTACAGACCTACTGTTCCGACTTGGGGAAAAATCCTATCCGAGGCAGGTGCGTCTATGGTAATGGTCCCATTAGGGACTGATGTCATTTTCTTCTTCGAGAGGGGAACGCTTGATGCAGCAGAGAGTTTGACTCCTTGGACGGACATGTTAATTGGTTTCCACAAATTCCGCCAATACTGTTACTTTCCAGGGCTTCAGCAGATTGCTGGATTCTTTGAACTTCTTATAAACAACCGAAAATGGGAAGCTCTGCCCTCTGACCTCAAAGAGATTGTCAAAGGAGCCTGTGATGCGGCCATGACAAGATCCCTAACCAACTGGCTCTTAGATGATACCAAGGCCATTAATCTTCTGAAGGATCAGGGCAAAGTTACTGTGGTGAAGTATCCAAAGGAGATGCAACAGGAAATCCTGGATAAGTTTGTCGCCCAATATGATGGCGTGAAGGACCCAATGTTTCAGAAGGTGTGGAAATCCCAAAAAGAGTTCATGAAGATTTATGTTCCCTACATGAAACTTCAACAAGTTGATGCAGAGGTAAAATTAAAATGAAGGGTTGGAATAATGGAATGTTAGAATAATGGAACAGTGGGTAACAAGTTGTGTATGCGCTAAGCGCTTTGCGCTATGCGTTTCATTAGGGAGGAGGCGTACATGAAAAAGAAACTGATCGATAGAAGAAATTTTATGAAGTCAACGGCAGCTGGGGTTGGTGGGTTCTTCTTGTTGGGTTCTTATCAAAACAGAGCTCAAGCAAAGGAAACAGACAAAAAGATTATCTACCGCACCCTTGGGAAGACAGGGATAAAAGTTCCAGTTGTCAGCATGGGTATGGTTAATGCCGGCAATCCAAATCTTGTCCGGGCAGCGCTGGATGCCGGTATTGTTTATTTAGACACTGCCCATGCCTATCAAAGAGGCCAGAATGAGGCGTTGGTGGGAGAAGTGATCAAGGGTCGCTCACGGGATTCTTATATCGTCGGCACTAAAGTTGAGTCCCCCCAAAATAGAATAACGTTTCTTTATACAGATGAGGCAACGGAAGAAGCCTTTTTAAAAGGGTTGGACGCGAGCCTCAAACGTTTGGGGCTGGATTATCTGGACATTCTCTACCATCATCGGGTAGGGCGAAGAGAATCAGCGCTCTTTGAACCTATACTAAAGGCGATGGAGAAGGCGAAAAAAAGCGGAAAAGCCCGATTTGTTGGTGTTTCCACCCACCGGAATGAATCGGAGGTAATTCAGGCAGCCATCGATTCTAAATTTTACGAGATCGTTCTGACCGCTTACAACTTTAAACAAAAGCACTACTTACAAGTGAAGGAAGCCATTGCCAAGGCAGCCCAATCTGGTTTGGGGATTATTGCGATGAAAGTGATGGGAGGGATGGTTTCCCAAGATCCTCTAAGGCCCATAAATGCCGGTGCTGCTCTGAAATGGGTCCTTCAGGACCATAATGTTCATACCGCTGTCCCTGGATTCTGCACTTTTGAGGAGATGAAAACCGACCTCTCGGTTATGGAAAATCTTACCCTAACCGATTCTGAGAAGGAATATCTGAAAACCGCATCTTCTTCCCCCGGGATGTATTGCCAGGGTTGCGGGCAATGTGAAAAACAATGTCTTGCCAAACTCCCAATTCCGGACCTTATGCGAGCGTATATGTATTGCTACGGCTATAGAAAGCCCGGTATGGCTCAGGAGCTTGTTGTCTCTTTGGGTCTGCCAAGTCATGTTTGTGAAGATTGCGGACCGTGTCCGGTTAAATGTTTAAATGGGTGGAATGTTGCAGGAAAGATTCGTGATGTGGCACGGCTGCGGGATGTGCCGTCGGAATTTATTGCATAACATCGGTTTCTAATTTTCTATTTGTCCATATTCGCAGGCTAAAGCCTGCGGCTATCTTTACAATAATTGGGGATAGGTTCGCATTTCCAATAAGAACCCGTCCCTAATTTTATCCTGGATAGAGTGGAGAAGAAACGAGGGAAAACTGAGGGGAAAAACTCGGTCTTGACAAAATGTTCAATATGGCATATTATCTTACTAAAAGTAAGATAAAAAGGAGTTCCTCTATGCCTACCATCACAGCGCGTTCCCAAAAGGCCAAGATTACGATCACATTGAATAGTGATCTGGTTCGTCAAATCGATCAGCTACTTGACTCGCCCGAAGCAAGTTCTCGTAGCCAATTGGTAGAGGAAGCGGTACGCCGGTGGCTGAGTGATCAAGCTCAAAAAGAACTTGAACGCCAAACAGAAGAATATTACCTTTCCCTCTCCAAGGCAGAACGCAGTGAGGACAGACGGTGGTCTAAGATAGCCGCCCGTTCAGCCAGACGTTTGTGGGAAAAATAGAATTATGACATATCCGCGCCGAGGCGAGATTTATTTGGTTAAACTGCCAGGTCATCCTTCTGATAAAAAAGACCGCCCCGCCCTTGTCGTTTCCTTGGACGTCCGGAATCGTTTGGCGAATGATATCATTGTTGTACCTCTCTCTACTACCCTTCGACCGGCTCCAACGCATGTGGAATTACCTGCCGGAGAGGGGGGCCTCAAAGAGACTTCGATGGCAAAGTGTGAGCAGGTGACCACTCTGGACAAGTCCTTTCTCATCCGCGGCCCCTTTGCTGGAATGATCAGCTCTTCTCTCATGAGCGAAATTGAAAAAGCCATTCAACGGGCCATAGGAATCTTGGCAGTATAGATATCGATCTGTTTGAAAACAGAAGATCTTTATCACTTCCACAAAGGACGGGATCCCCACTTATAAAAGGGGGCGAAGATGAGGGTCCCTTTCATAAGGGGGATGAAGGCGGAATAAATTTAGGGATTATGATTCGATGAATCTGAACTGAGAGGGAGTGAAATGATGAAAACGATTTGCTTGATATTTGGGATAATTGTTTTTTTGTGGGTTCCAGGGGCAGAAGCAAAAGACTTTAGATTTCCTGAGATAAAAGGATGGAAGCAATCAGGGGAGATTCAGACATTTATACCTAAAACTCTTTTCGAATATATCAACGGAGCAGCGGATTTCTATTTGGTGTATGATTTTCAAGAATTGAAGGTGGCAGAATACCTGAATGAAAAGAAAGCCTCAGTTACCGTTGAGATTTATCGACACAAAACTCCCACCTATGCCTTTGGAATCTATAGTCAGGAGCGGAATCCCAAGGCAAACTTCATCAACGTAGGGGCTCAGGGTTATGTTGAGGAAGAGATTCTAAATTTTATAGCAGGGCCATACTATGTAAAGATCACCGGCTACAAAATCGAATCCGGAGCACAGGAGGTGCTGATTTCTTTTGCTAAGGAAGTTTTAGAGAACTTAGGAGAGAAGGGGATTCTCCCCGCTCGATTGAATTCTTTTCCTCGAGAGGGAAAAGTGAAGAATTCAGAAAAATTTATTGCCAAAAACTTTCTGGGTTATGCCTTTTTACATTCTGCCTTTACTGCGGATTACGAGCTTTCCGGGACTAAATTTAAACTCTTTGTCATCGACATTGATCGAAAAGAGTGCAAGGATATGATTCAGAAATATCTTCAACAAACCAAGAGTCCTGAGAAAAATATTGCAGAAGGTATTTATACGATATCCGATCCTTATCATGGAGAAATAGGGTTTCACTGGAAAGGGAAATTCATCTGGGGTATATTTAATTTTAATGATTATTCGCTTCGCTCAAAATACTTGAAACTTTTTGAAGAGATGTTGAGTAGGGAATAACCGCATTACTTAAGAAACGACAAAATAGAAGGAATGGAGTGACTCGTGAGCAGACACAATCGAATGATTACAAGACGTAAATTCCTTAAAACCGCTGCCGCAGGGATGGCCTTGGGCCTTGTCGGCAGCCCTTCTTTTTCAGTGGCAAAGGAGGAATATGACCTTGCCGTGATTTCCGGTGAACCTATAGCCGCCACGAGAAAAGCGCTTGAGGCTTTAGGAGGAATTTCTCGATTTGTTAAAAAGGGACAGCGTGTAGTCCTTAAACCAAATATGTCCTTTTCCAGGACGCCTGAATTCGCCACCACTACCCATCCTTTAGTTGTTGCAACAGTGGCTCAGGCTTGTATTGAAGCAGGGGCCCAGCAAGTTTTGGTTTTAGATCATACGCTCCAAAGGGCAGAACTTTGCCTTGAGAGAACAGGTATTCGAGATGCATGTAAAAACATACCCGGTGTTCATGTTCTTGCGCTTCAAGAAAGAAAGTTTTTTCGTGAGATCAAGATTCCCCAGGGAAAAGTCCTGGAACGTGTGGAGGTCATTAAAGAAGTCTTAGACAACTCTGTGTTGATCAATATTCCCATTGCTAAGTCTCATTCCGCCACAGGTGTGAGCATAGGCATGAAGGGGCTCATGGGTCTCATTTGGGATCGAGAGAGTTTTCACTCTCAATACAATATTAATCAGGCGATTGCAGATTTGGCTACCGTTATAAAGCCACAGCTCACTATCCTCGATGCTACCCGGGTTTTGACCTCGGGTGGACCTGGCGGTCCCGGAGAGGTTAAGAAGCCCAATCTCATCGTCGCCGGTATTGACCCTGTGGCTGTGGATTCATACGGGGTGAGTGTTGCTCCCTGGTATGGTCAAAACTTTAAAGGCCGTCAGGTTGAACACCTGCTCGTTTCTCACCAACGGGGTCTGGGAAAGATTGACGTCGAGCAGCTTAAAATCTTCAAGGAAAAAGCATGAGGACTATCATCCAGGCCCTCTCCCTTCTCCTTTTCTCTATCTTTTTTGTCCTCGCTACCTATAAACTGCCGAACTGGTTGCCAGCAGATATTTACTTGCGTTTAGATCCTCTATTGGGACTTAATGCTGTTTTCGCTGCGAGAGAGATCATTAGTCGGGCCCTATGGGCTCTCGTTACCATTGGGGCTACGCTCGTCATCGGCAGGTTTTTCTGCGCCTATGTTTGTCCCATGGGCGCCTCCATTGACTTTTTGGACCTTCTTTTCTTCCGTAAGAAAAAACGCCAGGGTTTAAAGGCTCAAGCCAGCCTCCGAAAGGTAAAATATTTTTTACTCATCATTTTTATCATGGCTGCACTAACGGGTCTCTCTCTGGCTTTCCTCATGGATCCCATGGCACTTCTCACGCGGTTTTATACTTTCTTCATCTATCCTCTGGCGATTACCCTGATCAATCTCATCTTGGATTGGCTGCGTCCCCTGTTCCAAGCACTGGGATGGGTAAACTTGTCTCACCTTCACTATTTTCAGTCTCTCTATTATATGACTGCCATCACACTCCTGATCTTTGGAGGAATTATCATTCTTAATCGCCTCGTCCCGCGCTTCTGGTGTCGTTATCTATGCCCATTAGGAGCTTTTCTCAGCTTGATCTCACCTCTTGGACTTTTCAAACGCCGGGTTAATGAAGATTGCAATGAATGCCTGAAATGTCAGAAGGCCTGTCCCATGGGAGCTGTCGCAGAGGATCCAAGGGGAACCCATCGTCCTGAATGTATCCAGTGCCGGACCTGCGCTAAAGTCTGCCCACAGAATGCCATCACTTTTCCAGCCTCTCTTTCTTTAGGTGGAGAATATTCGAAGGTAGATTTTTCCCGCAGAGGATTCGTCTATTCCTTAGCCGGAGGGCTGGCTGTCGGTTTTGTGGCTACCCAGAGTCCTTTCACCCTCAAGCAGAGTAAACACCAGCTCATCCGGCCACCCGGCGCCATTCCTGAAACTGAGTTTTTGCGTACTTGTATTCGTTGCGGGGAATGTATGAAGTCTTGCTTAACCAATACGCTTCAGCCCTGTCTTTGGGAGTCGGGCTTCTCGGGCTTATGGACGCCGAAGATGGACTCGCGTTTAGCCCCTTGTGATCAGAACTGCTATGTCTGTGGTAAAGTCTGTCCGACCCAAGCGATACGATCTCTCTCGTTGGAAGAAAAGACCCACGCCAAGGTGGGTACGGCTGTTTTAAAGAAAGAGATGTGTTTGGTATGGGCTCAGAATAAGATCTGCCTCATCTGCGATGAAATCTGCCCGTACAACGCCATTGTCTTTCGGCCTGTAGAAGGTTATCGACGACCCGTTGTCATTGCCTCAAAATGTAATGGCTGTGGTTTTTGCGAGCAAAGATGTCCTGTCAAAGGAGAATCGGCAATCGTCGTTGTGCCAAACGGTGAGATTCGTCTGAAAGAAGGGTCCTATGTGAAAGAGGCCAAGAAACTCCAGTTAGAGTTTAAACCCGACCCTGGCGATGACAAATTTATTTTGGAAGAATCTGGATTTAAGATCGAAGAAAAGAAGAAGAAAGAAAAAAATATTTTCCCTGAAGAAAAACCCCAACCCAAGAAACCCAAAGGATTTCTATAAAATACTTTGCTTCGTTCCTTGATAATGTAGCTCTCTTAGACATCTTTCGCTATTCTTAAAATCACCACTTCGGACCCCCATTTTCTAACTTCTTTCTCCGTGTTCTTGTTGGGGGCTCTTTTCTTAATTTTTAGGACCCAGTTAAGACTCTAATCTACAAGCTTCTTCCTGAAACATTGATTTTAAATTTTCATTCCACAATGCAACATTTCCACAATGCAACATTTCAAGTCTAAATCGTTTAGCGTACGCCAGACTAACGATCGATTGTCATCCAATAATTATTTTTGAGACAAAAAATGTCACAATTCTTCCTTTATTAAAATTTCAATTCTCAAGCAAATCTTTAAAAATCAATAGGTTCAAACATCCAGTCCCATTCTGGCATTGGAATTGCTTATGAGATATTAGAAAAAATTAGAATTAACATTGTCGACAAAGCCAAACCACGAGTAATCGTGGGACGCCTGCCCGCAGTAACCGGTGGGGGGTACGCTGATCCAGAGATGGAGAAGGCGGGGAAAGCCACGCCTGCGTGCCTGTGCGCTGGAGCGCTTCGGCGCGCAAGCGTGCCGAAACGCCTGTCTCCCTTAGGCAGGCAATAAAGCATGCGGGAGTGTCTGCCAACCGAAGAGCCTAACTATCATTGACAGGCACTACGGCTTGCAGGCATGGGTCCCAAATCACTGGGATGGCCGGGTTACCGAAGCACCTGCCTGCCGGTAGGCAGGAAAGGAATTTTGCGGGACCCATGGTCTATTGTGACACGGGCTTTGTATTTTTCGGGACATTCGGGCTCGGACAACGGAGTGAATTCTATGCCCGCCCTAAGGCAAGGTATTATAAAAGAAGAAATACCAAATTTAGAGATGTTGAAAGCTTAAATATGAAATTTTCCGATTATAAAGTTCTTGTAGTGGATGATGAGGAACCAATGAGGAAATTAATTGTGACTTTATTGTCTCAAAAGGGACATCAATGCACAGCCGCAAGTAACGGTCTTGAGGCGCTGGATAAAATTAAGAAAAACAAATTTGATGCCGTAGTTGCTGACATCGTCATGCCCGAGATGGATGGGCTTGCCCTAACGAGAGAACTTTCAAAACATTATCAAAGCCTTCCTGTGATGATCATGACAGGGCATGCGGATGAATATTCAGCAGAAACTGCTATTGCTTCGGGCGCACGAGAATTTATTAATAAACCATTCTCGATTGCGGAATTTATCATCCGATTTCATAAGATGATGCGTGACCATAGAGGGGAGGAGGCGTTGCTGGCTCTTTCCCTCACTGATGAGCTTACAGGTTTGTATAATCGGCGAAGATTCTTTGTTTTGACAGAGCAGTGTTTAAAGGTAGCCATTCGGGCAAAGAAAAGACCGTTGCTCCTTTTCATCGATATGGATGATTTAAAATGGATTAACGACCACTATGGACATCATGAAGGAGACCAAGCATTAATAGACTTTGCCAGCATCCTTAAAAAGACCTTTCGTGAGTCGGATATTATTGCTCGGATTGGAGGAGATGAATTTGTAGTTCTATTAGAATCCACTGATGAGAACGGTGAGATACTAATAACTCGCTTGTATGGAAATGTGAAAGGTTATAATGCCAAGCGGTCCCAGCGCATACTATCGATTAGTGTGGGAACTGCTCAGTTTGACCCTGAATATCCTATTTCGACAGATGAACTCCTTTCTAAGGCAGATGCCTCGATGTATGCCCAGAAACGGAGAAGGTGGAAGAAACACTCCTTTTAAACCTCTTACTTCCTTCTCCCATTGATTATGTTATGAGAGATCAAAAATTAGAAAGGCGGGAGAGCAGACTTCTTGCTCTGAAAATAAACCTTAACGTTGCATTGAAAAGGTGGTTGGGTATACTTCCAAACCTTCACCAAGCGGTTTTTTGAAATGTTAATGTGAACCCGTCCCTGATTATACTCTGTTGTCAGTCAAGTTGCTTGGTAATATTCAGTGATAATTTGCGGAACTTCGAGGTAGCGTTTATCTGTGGTTAAGACCTTCAACCCCTGTTGCATAGCAGAGGCCGCGATCCATATATCGTTCGTTGGCATAGGAGTTCTTCTTGCGCGGAGATGGCTCACAATCACAGCATATCTTTCTGAAGTCTCTTCATCAATTTCTACAATCTTCACCCTTGGTGAAGATAAAAAATCCTGAAGGATTGCCCTATTTCTTTTTTCATTTTTCCCCATTAAGAAACCCGCTATTAGTTCACCTAGGGTGATAAGGTTCAAAAATACTTCCTCCGCCTGTTGAATTGATAATTTGATTTCGGAATTTCCCATTAAGAAGGCAGTATAAGCGGATGTATCCAACATTATTCTATTCTTTTCCATAAACCCTCATCAATTTTTCTCTGAAACTCAAGGCTCTTAAGGAAAATTTTAGCTTCCTCCTTTGTCCAAATACCAGAAAGATGGTCCAAATCATGGTATATTGTCTTTTTTTTCTTTTCTTTTTCCTTCGCACCTGCAGCCCTTTCAAGAAGTGAAATAAAAGCCTTATTAAGACTCAACCCTTTCCTATTCGCCTCTCTTTTTATAATCTTTTCGACTTCATCAGGTATTTTTCTTAAGGTAATCTGCTTCAAATCCATCACCTCCATATGCCTCATAAGTGACTCTTAACGACTCTATTATTGCATTGCTTCAGGAGGATGTCAAGAGGGATTAGAAAGAACTGGAACTCCGATATAAGGATCAAAGATAGTTATGGTGCCACAAATAAATGCGCCGCAGGTAT
>PEUO01000071.1:3674-7177 GCA_002780715.1 Deltaproteobacteria bacterium CG03_land_8_20_14_0_80_45_14 | reverse complement strand
CTTGTCTTTGAAATTCCGCTTTTTCAATATTGGCGGCGTAAGGGCAGCGGGTACAACTGACGATGGCTTCCTCTCCAGTTTCAGCCAATACCATAAATTCATGAGAGAATGTTCCTCCGATCAGACCGGTCTCCGCCTCCACCGCTCTGAATTTTAAGCCACATCGGGTGAAGATACGCGTATAGGCCTCGATCATTTTTTGATAACTTTCGTCGGCTCCCTTTTCATCGACGTCAAAACTATAAGCGTCTTTCATGATAAATTCACGGGCACGCATGACCCCGAAGCGGGGGCGAATCTCATCTCTGAATTTGGTTTGGATCTGATAAAGATTGAGCGGCATCTGGCGATACGATCGGATCTCTTTTCGGGCGATATCCGTGATGACCTCCTCATGGGTGGGTCCCAGACAACCATCCCTATTGTGGCGGTCCTTAAACCTTGCCAGTTCACCCCCATATTCTTCCCACCGATGGCTCTCCTGCCAAAGCTCCGCAGGTTGAACAAAGGGGAGTAATACCTCAATGGCGCCGGCTCGGTTCATCTCCTCACGGATGATGGTTTCCACTTTTCGAATAGATCGAAGGCCCAAGGGTAGGTAGGAATAGATACCGGAGGCCAGTTTCCGTATCATCCCCGCCCGAAGCATCAGTTGATGGCTGGGGACTTCCGCTTCAGAAGGAACCTCCTTCAATGTCGGTAGCAGATATTGTGAATATCGCATTGCCGTTCCTCCTCATTCAGTTTGAGCTGTCCCGATGCACTTTTTCTCCCCCTCACCCTAACCCTCTCCCGCCAAGGGAGAGGGGACAAGTTAGGCCGGATCATCAATATGAATTCCCTCCCCCTTGATGGGGGAGGGGAAGGGGTGGGGGTGATGTTTCTTGATTTTTATTCCTCCGTGGTGTAAAAAACAATTTACTTATGAGACGAATTGCTCCCTTTCATTGGCTGACTTTTCTTTTTCTTATCGGTTTGATCCTTTTGACCCTCATTTTTCGAGGCCAAATTCCGCTCTGGCGTTCTTTACTCCTTAATTATGTCGTCTTATTTGGTCTTCTTTTTGCCTTAAAATTATCATCGGATCGAAAAATGATAGGAAAGAGGGGGATGTTCTTTCATCATTTTTCTCCCATCCTATTTGTCATTCTCATCTATGAGTCTCTTGGCAATTTGATCCAATATCTCCAACGGGATATCGACCCCACGTTGATCCAAATTGATTTTTTCATTTTCGGGGTGCAACCCACCCTATGGATGGAGCAATGGATTGTCCCGTGGTTTACCGATGTTATGTCTTTGGCTTACCTCAGCTATTATTTCATCCCGATCGTTTTAATTGCCGTTCTTTATCTGAAGGATCGGATGATGGAATTTGATCGGGCTATATTTGTCTTGGCCTTTGGATACTATGTTTCATTTATCGGCTACATCCTCTTCCCCGCCATCGGGCCTCGTTATGCATTAACCCATCTCTATTCCGTTCCTCTCGAAGGAAGCTTCCTCACCGATTTTGTCAGAGATATATTGAATGCCCTGGAACATAACAAACGGGATTGCATGCCCAGCGGTCACACCCAGATCGTCCTCATCGCCTTATATCTGGCCCACCGTTATGAAAAGGTCCTCTTCTATATCTTTCTCCCTATTATCTGCGCCCTCATTCTCTCCACGGTCTATTTGAGATACCATTATACCATCGATATTTTTGCCGGAGTTATGTTGGCCATTGGGTGTATGATCATCGGGCCTCGATTGTACAGATGGTGGAACCTTCGAATCAAAGATTGAGGAATGAAGGGATTTTGGAATTAAGGAATTTGAAATTCCTCAATTCGCAATTCCTCAATTCCCTAATTTTTTAAAGGGGCATTTCATAAATCCGGTAGTTTTTGTAACGTCTCCCCCCCATGGCTTCAATTCCGTGTTGCATCAGGACATTCTCTTCAAGAATCCATGAGCATTCTGCTTGGTGATATCCCTTTCTGTTTCCTCTCTTAAACGTCTCAATATAGAGGAGACCTTCCACGCCTTTCTTCTGAAAGGCATGCTTGACACCCAGTAGCATCACTCGAATCTTATTAATTTTTTTTGAATAATAAAGGAACTTGAGCGCACCCAGAAGCCCGATCTTTCCGTTCAGGTGTTTGAGAACCTCATTATAATCTGGAAGGGAGACCGAGAAACCGATGGGTTCTTCTTCCCAGTAGGCAAAGAGGACCAAATCGGAAACGACCAGGGGCTTCAGCTCTTTTGCCAAAAGGTTAATTTCTTCATCAGTGAGTGGAACGAACCCCCAATTTTTACTCCAGGCTTGGTTGTAGATCTCCTTGATAATCTTTAGCTCCTCGTCAAGATGGGGAAGATCGATGGGGCGGATATGAAGTCGGGGTTCCCTTTTCCTCAACCTTTCGGTGATACGGTTCAGACGATCAAGATGGAAAGAAGACTCTTCCGCGAAGTAGGCATAAAGATCCATCCTCTTTCGCAATCCAAACCCCTCCAGCAAAGAAGGATAATAGCGGGGGTTGTAAGGCATCATCAGGCAAGGGGAGGCATCGAATCCTTCGATGAGCAGACCGCATTCATCGTTAGTGGAGGGATTCATCGGCCCGGCCATCTTTTCCATTTCATGCCCTTTTAACCAGTCAGCGACTCTTGAAAGGAGAATTCCTGCCACTTCCGCATCATCAATGGATTCGAAGAATCCGAAGAAACCCACTTTCTCCTGGTGAAACTTAACGTAGTGGTGATCGATGATGCCTGCTATTCTTCCAACCATCTTTCCCTCCCGACGGGCCAAGAAGAGGGTCATTTCTGCATGGGACCGAAAGGGATGTTTTGGATTAAATTTCAGAATCTGGTCTTTAATGAGGGGGGGAACCCAATACCGATCCCCCTTATAAACCTCCCAGGAGAATCGGATGAAGGTCATGAGGTCTTGTTGATTTTTTACTTCTTCAACCTGGAGTTCCTGTCTTATCATCCCATTGGTTTCCGTCAAATCAGCCCCAATTGTTTTCCTGCCTTTTCAAAGGCGCCCAGGACCTTGTCCAACTGCTCTTCGGTATGGGTCGCCATATAACTTGTCCTGAGCAGTTCTCTCCCCGGAGGCACAGCAGGGCTAACGACAGGATTGACAAAGACCCCATTTTCAAAAAGAAGTTTACACATCTCGTAGGTCTTCATGCTGTCTTTGATAATGATGGGGATGATCGGCGTTTCACTGGTGCCGGTATCATATCCCAGCTCTTTATAGCTTTTGAGCATTTTATGGGTATTCTTCCAGAGCTGTGTTCTTAGTTGTGGCTGTTCTTCAATGATGTCCAGAGCGGTACTCACGGAGGCCACCAAGGAGGGTGGAAGACTGGCGCTGAAAATCATCGAGCGGCCAACGTGCTTGATGAAATCGATCGCCACTTTTGAACCCGCTACAAACCCTCCGATGGCAGCGAGGGATTTGCTGTACGTCCCCATGATAAGGTCCACTTGATCTTCGACGC
>PEUO01000071.1:0-3650 GCA_002780715.1 Deltaproteobacteria bacterium CG03_land_8_20_14_0_80_45_14 | reverse complement strand
CGCCTGCCCCCAAGACTCCAATGCCATGTGCATCATCCACCATCACCCTCCCCCCGTAAGCTTTGGTTAATTTGACAATGTGAGGGAGATCAGCGATGTCCCCTTCCATACTGAAGATACCATCCACAATGATCAATTTGCCTTTGTCTTTTGTCGTTTCGAGGACCCGTTCGAGATCCTTCATGTCATTATGACGGTATTTTTTTACCTGTCCGAAAGAGAGGCGACACCCATCAATGATGCTGGCGTGATCATATTGATCAAGAATGGCTACATCATTCCGACCCAGAAGGGCAGAGATGGTCCCCAGATTGGTCTGATATCCGGTGGCGAAGACGAGCGCGGCTTCCTTTCGAAAGAAGCGGGCCAATTTTGCTTCTAATTCTTCGTGGATTTCAAGGTTCCCATTGAGGAATCGTGAACCGGCACAGCCACTTCCAAATTTTTCGATGGCTTTGATGGCGGCTTCCTTTACCCGGGGATGGTTGGTGAGACCGAGGTAATTATTGGAACCGATCATGATGACTCGTTTTCCATTGACCACCACTTCAGCGTCCTGAGGCGATTCAAGCTTTCTGAAGAAAAAGTAGTAACCGCTTGTTTTCAACCCTTGGGTCTGCTCATAAATTTTTAAACATTTTTCAAAGACATCCATAGATCACCTCGTTCTCTCTACAGCCAATTTTCTTTTTTATACCATTCGAATGTTAATTTCGCTCCTTGCGCCAATGGAATGTGAGGTTCAAAACCCAAGACTGTTCTAACTTTTGTGATATCGCAAACCCAATTCCTTTGGACCATCTCCTCGATTTTTCCTTTATTCAGGAGAGGAGGCTTCCCGGAGAGTTTGGAAAGATATTCGGAAAAAGAAGCGATGCCGATGATCACCCATTCTGGAACACGAAGGCAATAGGCCTTTACCCCCATGGCTTGGGCGAACGTATCACCCATTTCTTCCCATCGATAATCTTGACCATCGGAGAGGAAAAATATTTCTCCGCTGGGCACCTGTGACTGAGCAGACAATAAGATCGCCTGGATAATATCCTCTATATAACATAGGCTGATATGCTGGTCTTCTCCGGAAAGGCAAGGTTTAATCCGTTTAGAGAGAAGTTTGAAAAAGGTGTAGATATCCCTTTCCCTTGGCCCGTAAACAGCACAAGGCCGTAAAACGAGGAGGGGGATTTTATCAGCCTGTGCAAGGGCTAACTCTTCCCCCATCCGTTTACTCTGACCATAGGCGGAGACGGGTTCACATGGATCAGACTCTTTTTTTTTATTTCCATTCCGACAGGGACCTGAAGCGGCTTGACTCGAAAGATAGATGAATTTTTGGATATGAGGGTTATTTTCAAGACAAGCATGAATCAAATTCCCTGTTCCGAAGGCATTTATTTCAAAATAAGTTTTTTCCTTCACCGCCTTGGTGATGCCTGCGAGATGAAATATCTGATCGATATCTTTCACAGCCTCTTTCAAAGAGGCTTTATCCCTACAATCACCTAAGGTCATCTCAATGGGAAGGCCTTTAAGCCACTTCAAATCGCCCGTCTTTCGCAGGAGGCAGCGGACTTGGACTCCCCGTTGGAGAAGCGCTTCAACGAGATGGCTGCCGATAAATCCTGTGCCTCCAGTTACAAGAGCCTTCAAACCAATTTTACCCCGTTAGAAAGCCCCGCTGCTTGCCCCATTAGAAATTTTCCATTATTACCAAGGATTCCCTTTAGTAACCTATTTCTAACGGGGCTTGCAGCGGGGATGAACCCCGTAAGACCTCTGGTCTCTTACGGGGTGAGCCTCCCCGTTGGAAAGTCGAAGACTTTCTAACGGGGTTTACCTCAATTAAATCTGCAAATTTTATCTGTTTTGGTAGAATTGTCAAGGTTAATCAATATTCTGTCAATATTCTCGACACTTATTTTAATGGGGTTCCGATAAATCGAACATGGGTAATGCGATCCAATAACGATCCGTGGGGTTTTCTTCCTAAGTCTATGTCAGAAACGACCACCCTTCCAATCTTTTCCAGTTTAGGACCAGACCTCCTGGATTTCTGTATTCCCCAGATGCTGTGGATGACATAGTATCTCCCTTTATCCTTGCCCAGATAGAGCATGATATGACCGGGTAGTCGGAGGTTGGTCGCCAGAGGGATGGCTTGATCTAAAAGATTTCTTTTTTCTTTGATACTCTTTCCCTCCACTAGACCCAGATCGATTCCAACCGTTGCTTGTTCTTTTGAATTTCGGGGCATCAGAATACCGAAGGTCCTGAAGAGATCCATGATGAATCGGGAACAGTCCCTACCGCTGGACATATCTCCCCAACCGTAAGGGTGGTTGAGCATTTTAAAGGCCTGACGTGCGACATTTTCTTGAGTATAGGGGAGAAAACCTCGATGAACGTCCTCCTCCGCACGGATGTATCCTTTCCGAAATGTCAACAATCCACTGTCCTCTCTTGAAGGGATATGGATGACATAAAATGCATTCGTACTTTTAATTCCGATAGGAATACTGAGGAGGGGAAAGGAGTCCCCCATCTGGGCAAGAAAGACGGGCTGTTGAAGAGAGGGGTCGCTGAAGATATTGATAAAATTTCCTGTAACCACCAATCGTTCTTTTGCTCCTTCATAATCTACTGCCTCACTTCTCTCTTTGGCGATAGCCAGATCATGTGTGCGTACCCATCCACGGATAAAAGGGGTCTGGACATAAGCCCACTCTTTATCTTTGCTGAAGTGGTAGATTCCAATCGGAGATCCTGGAGAGATAGAGGAATGTTGAAAGCGATCAAACTCATCATGATGAGGGGCGCTCATGGAGAGTTCATCTGTGGGAAAGACACGAATGTCTGTCCGTTTGACGATGAGCCCATAAAGCATTCGGCTGCTTTCTTCTATGGACTCTTGGTTTAACTTGTTTTTTAATTCATTCCAAAAAGATCCCCCGAGAGGAATTCCGCCTTTGCCATAACGAGCCTCTCCGGTTCTTCCAAAATTTTCCCAGTCCTCCCTTAGAAGAGGGAGGATCTCCTCTCTTGTCCAGTCTTCCTTTAAATCTTTTACCCTGCAAAGGGAAAGGTCTTTCCTTTTTAGATTTTCTTCATTCATTTTTTGGATCTTCTCAGAGGTAAATAATAGATTCGTTGGATTTTCAATCTTTTTAATCCAAAATTCAGGCCTCTCCATCTCCGGAGTGACATGGGGAAGCCGAGGTGCAGCGATGAGGGCAAGGGGAGCGTATCCCGGGGTGACAAAGAAGGAAAGGAGGAGGGTCACGATAAATAAAAAAGAGAGGAAAAACCTTTGAAGAATCATAAAGACCTATAAGTTACGAATTTCCTTGAAATAATGGCTCAACTCAATTGTTAGCTCACGAATAACTGAGTTTACTAAGGAGTCCATAATTGAGAAGACATATCCAGAAAATCTCCCCTCGCCCCTCTTTGTCAAAGAGGGGTAATTTCTCCCTTTGTAGAGGGCGGGAAGGAGGAATTTAGTTTTCCCTGTCCACACAATTATGGACTGATTAGTATATAACCTGTCAAGATTTTTTTGAGAATTTTTCTTGACAAAATAGAAAAAACATATTAAATTATTTATATATCGTTTGGTGTGAGACCAAATCGAGTTACCAAAAGTTGGT
>PEUO01000115.1:347-7421 GCA_002780715.1 Deltaproteobacteria bacterium CG03_land_8_20_14_0_80_45_14 | reverse complement strand
GTGTTTCTTCAGGGCTGAGATTTAGGACAATCGATTTGATCGTCATCCTTTTTCCTCCTCGAGCCATTTCTTGATCATCGATTTGGAAGGGACCCTTCCCGCAGACTTCACCTTGCCATTGATGATCAGTGCTGGAGTGGGAAGGATTCCGTATTGAGCCATCAGTTTTGGGTCGGAGATGTGATTTAAGGCTGCCTGGATCCCGGTTTCTGAAAGAACAGCCATCACGTCCTGTTCCAGCTTGTTGCAGGAATAACAGCCAGGCCCGAGAATCGCCACTTCAAGAAATCCGCTCTTTTCCTCCTCCACCTTTTCACCCAAAAATTTCCTGAATTCCCTGAAAAGGGCTTTCTCATATTCCCCCTTTACAGAGTTAGGAATATAATTCTTTTTTCCTGCCTTCTCCACAAGCATCTGTTTCAAGTCCGCTTCAGGTTTTCCTCGCTGGCTTTTTAATTCCTCAAAGATCTCTTTCAGGCCCATTAAACCCACCTGTGTGTTGCCTATGAGAACGAGACGGTAGTCCTTTTCTTCCATGAATATCCACCTCACTTCTTTTCAACAATCCAACCCTTAATCTCTTCCACTTTCGGGAGCTTTCCTGCAACCTTTACCACACCATCCACAACTAAAGCCGGCGTCATGAGGACACCGTAGTTTGTGATCGTTTTAATGTCCTTTACTTTGACCACTTCTGCTTCGATGCCTAATTCGCTTACTGCCTCTTTAGCTCGCGCCTCGAGCTGATTGCACTTCGGTCAACCCATCCCAAGAATCTCGATCTTTTTCATAATTCTTACCTCCTTGTGATTTTTGATTAATGTTTCATCATATTATAGTAAGGGCAAATCCATAGATCAAACCAGCAAGGGTGCAGAAGAATGTAATCAGTCCCGCATACACCAGGATCCTTTTGAGGCCGATCAACTTGCTGATGACCAATATACTGGGAAGGGAGATGACTGGATCTGCCAGAAGATAAGCCAATAGAGGACCTCTTCCCATTCCTAAATCGAGGAAGGTCCTGGCCATTGGAACTTCTACCAGGGTTGGGAAGTACATAAAGACTCCGAAGAGGACAGCCATCAGATTTGAACTTACCCTGTTTCCGCCAACGTAAGTAGTTATAAACTTCTCTGGAATCACTGTTTTCAAAATCCCTGCTGCAAAGACACCAATAATTAATAGAGGGATAATCTTTCGACTAAATGACCAGGTCTCCAGTAGCCATGACTTAGTATCCTCTTTGGGCATCCAGAATATGATAATAGCCAGCAGAGCCGCAATTAGAATCGATAAGCCGATGATCTTCGTTGTCGATCCGATCAAAGTTGAAGCCCCGAAGAGAAGGATGGCGACGAGAATAAGGAAGAAGACCCAGAAACGGTATGATTTTACCTTTTCACTTCCATCCGTGAATGTTTGAGAAATAGACGGAGCTGGTTCACTGGAGATAAACTTTTTCTCTTCACTTTTGAATGAAACGGAGAGGATCATACCGATGAGACTTGCAAAACTGACAGAGAGAATAATTCTGGCCAATGCTAAATCTAATCCGATTAAGCTACCAGTATAGATAATAGCTAATATGTTGGTTGCAGGAGCTGTATAGAGAAAGGCGACTGCGGGTCCCAACCCTGCCCCTCTCTGTCTGATGCCGGCAAAAAGAGGAAGTACAGTACAGGAGCAAACAGCCATGAATAGACCTGTGACAACCGCGACGGGATAGGAAATATAAGCCTTCGTTTTTTCACCAAGATATTTCAGGATCTTGTCCTTCGGGAAAAGCGCCGACATAGCCCCTGCGATAAAAAAAGCAGGGACCAAGCAGGTTAATGTATGAGCCAAGATGTAGTCTTCCAAAGCGTCTAAACCACCTCTTAACATGATCAGTAGAAAATCCACCTTTCTTCTCCTTTCTTTTTCCTTTATTTGAGCTGTTGAGCAAGTTTTCCGGTCTCCATGATCTGTTTCTTCAGCAAGAGACCTATGCTGTCCAGAATTTCAAAAACATTAGGGTCACTCACCTTCACCATCACCCGCACCCCTTCCTTTCGAGTGCTGACCAAGTGGGTCTTCTGCATCAGAGAGATATGGCGGGAGATGTTGGATTGTTCCCCATGGATCGCAGGCACAATCTCACAAATACATTTTTCTCCATCCCGCAAACACTCCAGTATCTTCATTCGGGTAGGTTGGGCCAGGGCCTTTAAAATTTCAGCCTTCAACTCAAGAACTCTTTCCTCCATAAACTCCTCCATGCATATATGATTCATTAATCATATAATCCATAAGGAATAATTTGTCAAGAGGGGAATTTGATTGTTTTTAGCTGAGAAAGACGGAGTTAGGGGTTACCCCAGTGCGGAGGGATATCAAGGCCTTTTCAGGGATTGTTAGATAGGAAGCTTTTCCACAGTTGCCTGCTCAGGTCAATCTTTGATGCATACTTTCTTCAGTGGCCCAGGGATCTTCACCTTTAAGTTCTTGGTAATACCGACCATTGGCACATGCCCTGCACAGAATCAGTCCGTTCAGTTCCACTTCTCGTCGGTCATTGATCCCTTCACCACAAACCGAACACATCACACGGCTGACCGGTCTCCCGGGCCGGTCATGGTCTGGGATGTCGACCAAAACTTCTTGCACCACAAATAACTCCTCATCTGGCATGACTTTGTACGCCTCCCGTTGGGCATCGCTCTTGCTCAACTCTGTAGGCACATAGCGCCACACATGATCGCGCGCATCGTCACGGGCCAAGATACGAATGGCCCGCTCCTTCAACGTATCGACGAATGTACAAGCGCACTTTCCGTAATCGACATGCTTTAAGGTGCGCTTACCCAGTCTACAGCCGGTGACGGCGGCGATGGCATCGGCCATGCAGCGGTCAGTCTCAACATAGACAATCAAGCGCTTGCCCTGGGTTGGCTCGTCTATGCCAAGAAGCTGGCAGCCCAGCATGGCCATCCGTACGCCCAGGACCTGGCCTGGGCAGACACAACCCCGGTGCATCGCAACAGCATCGGCCAGTAGGTCATCAAAAGAACGCATGGCTATTTTCCCTTCCTCTCAAAAAACTTACGCCTTAACTAATTTTACCCTTGTATCATAGAACGATGAGCTGCCGCCGATGGGGTCGGTCATGCAGACATTCTTTAACACAGGGTCAACCCTCATTGCAGCGTTCGGACAGAGACCTGTTGTGCGTCTCTTGTCGCCCTTGATGGTCTTGCCGTCAATAAAGGAATCAGACGCCCCGTATCCCCAGTGTCCGAATGACCACGAAACAGCAACGACATCGGGCCTCATGCCTTCAACGGCCTTAACTTTGCCTACCATGTCCTTTGTCCCATGGTTGGGCAGGCGCCATTTGCCGTCTGTGTTCGTTAATGAGATAAGCCTTGCCTTGTCTCCGTCCTTAAACCCGAGTTTTGCCGCTGTGCCTGCATTTATAAGGAGGTAATTTTCAGGCAGGATTGCGCTCATCCAGTAATTGTTCGGAAGGGTCCTTGACTGTCCGCCGAGGATGTCCTTGTACGTGATGAGTTGAAGCGGCATATCCATGTCAAGGGCGACATTGCCTGCTGCATCCTTCGGAGGCTCATAGATTGCAATGCCGGAAAACCTCTTGCCTGTGAGGGAGTGTTTTGCCTTTGCGACATTCTCAGCGTAGAGATTAAGCTGTTTTCCGTATGTCTTCAGCAGCATACCCTTTCCGTCAGTAACCTCATTCTTCCAGTTTGCCCATCTGCCGCCCCTGTTAAGGACAGTAATCGTCCTTTTCCACTTATCGGGTCCGACCGCCTTTTCCAAACGTTCCATGGAAAATACCGTCGGCTTCAGGTGCTTTCTTGCCTCGGTAAAGGTCTTGATCTCGTCAAAGGACGCCTCAGGCACGGAGTCACCCTCTTTGTCTCCGACAGCAAAATTGGCGGCATTCTTGAGGTACCAATCCTCCTGTCTTGTGAAATCCCACCTGGGGCCGAAGGCATCCTTGCCAAAGCCAGCAAGGCCTAACTTCTCGGCAATGGCGAGGACAACCGCTTCATAAGAGCAGTGCATCTTTTCTCCGTATACCGTAACGACCTCTGTAAGCGGTGTAATGGTCGGCTGTCTGAATTTGGAAGCAGCAAGTGGAACATCCGGAGAGGAATGGGGGTTTCCGAATCTTTCCCATATTGCGGTATCCGGAAAGACATAGTCCGCATACATGCTGCTTTCGCCGAGAACTATGTCTGTCGCAAAGAACAATGGCACCTTGTTCACATCAGCCAATATCTGAAGCGCGGTATGCCCGGCAGGCGCGGCTAATCCCGGTGAGCCCATATGGAGCCAGAGCGCCTTGATCGTGTAAGGATAGGCGTCTGCTGCTGAAGGCAGCGCCTCCTGATACACATTGCTGGTGAAGGGCAGCCACGGCCTCTTTGCGGGATAACCGTTAAAGAGGGTCGATTTTTCGTAATGAGAGCCTTCCCTCGTTATCTTATGCCCAAAGGCAGTAAGTTTATTGGGTTGTGTCTTTTCGTGATTAAACTGCCCTTTATTTTTTCCGCTTGCATACTCATGCCAGTGGCCTCCGCCAACAGACATACCGCCCTTGTGGTCGGTATTTCCGATGAGGATATTCAGGGCGATGATCGCCTGAGCGTTATAATATCCGTTTGTGTGCTGGACAGGGCCCCGGTAAAACTCAACCCCTGCTTTCTTACCGTGCGAGGTAAACTCCCGTGTCACCTCTTCAATGTCTTTGACAGGGATGCCGGTGATCTCTGACCACTCAGCCAAACTCTTTGAGAAGGCCTCTTCTTTGAGAATGGTAAACGCAGTCTTCACCTTGATGCCTTTGATCTCGCCGCTGTAGTCAAGGTCTCCGGTCACGGCACTCTTGTCATCGTCCGCCTTAACAACAGTAGGAGTCCCATTTTTTATCACAATAAAAGAATCCTTGTCTCCCAGGCCGGTGTCCGATTCCCTGAGGAGGGCTCCGGGGCCGTCCTTTTCAATCTTTACAAGATGCGTTGAATTGGACCATGTTGTCTCGCCGCCGGACTTTGCAGCAGCCTTGTTTGCATTGGCAAGATACTTCGCATCATATCTCTTGTTTTCCACCATCCAGCGGACCATGGCAAGGGCCAGAGCAGCGTCCGTTGAAGGCTTTATCGGGAGCCATTTCCATGCCCTTGAGGCGGACTTGCTCATTCTTGGGTCAACAACGGCAACCTTCAGTCTGCCGGAGGCGAGTCCGTCTGTGACCTTTTCACACATGGCTGGCGGCCCGAAATTCGCCTCAACAAAGCCTGTGCCGAAATAGATAATAAACTCGGCATTGTAGGAATCGGGCTTCATATGGGTTATTCCGCCTGACCATTTGCCGTCTTCATACTGATTCGTCGCTTCCTTATAAGCGATATGGTGAGACTGTTCGCAGATGGTGGTGTGTTCGATGAGGTTTTGTGATCCGAAGCCGCCGTACATGAACCTCTTGCCAAGTTCAATCCTGCCATGCTCTATACGGCCCCACATGGATAGCAGTTGATTGTTCTTTGGTCCCAGATCCGGATGATCCGGATCTATCAGTAAATCAAGATGGGAGGTGTATTTAGACTTGTATCCAGCGACCTTCATCTTGCCGTCGGCAACTGCCTTTGCGTCCTTCGCCATGTCCGCCGAAAGTTTTGGGTCCCGCATGACATATATTTCTTTCAGCCCGGGGACATGTCTGTTCTCGCCGATAGACGCAAAGAGTTTTCCGCCGTTAACGATCTCGTCAATCGCTTTGTCAAAAGATATGGTCTTCCATTTATTCGAACCGCGTGGCCCGTTTCTCTTCAGCGCCTTGACAATCCGGTAGGGGTCATAGAGGCTCTGAATGCCCGCCTGTCCTTTCGGGCATACCTTAGCATCGATCTTTGCGGCCTTCGTGAGCGGCGTGGAATAGTCGAGGTTCGGTGTCATGTTCTCGCTATACGGATTCCCGTCAATCTTTACCGCAACTCCGTTTAATATCTTCACCTTGATCGGACATGCGGTATGGCACTGCAGACAGACAGAATAAATAACGCTCTCTGCCTTTGCAAGCGGATAGTCTCCGGCTGTCATACCTCCCGACGCCTCTGCAGTCCTCAAGAGCTTAAATGCCCCTTCTATCTGGCTCATCAATATTGCCGAGCCTCCAAGAAGGGCGCCTGACTTAAGAAGGGTTCTTCTTGTGATATCCGTCTCTGGAAGCTTTTCAATATATTCGCTCAACTTACAGGTAAAATCTTTATCCTTTTCTGCCATTATTGCACCTCCTTATTGATGGCATGCTATGCATGATGCAGGCGTTGCGACTGAGATTTTTGTTCTATCTTCATACCCGATGTAATAAACCCTCGGCTGTGTTCCAAGTCCTGCCTTTAAATTCCATGTCTTCTCTTTCTTAAGAAGCTCAGACACAAGGCTCTCAGGGTCATTCTTATCGCCGAAATACATCGCTCTTCCTATGCAAGTTCCGACACAGGCAGGCAGCATACCGCTTTCAAGACGATGGAGACAGAATGTACACTTCCTAATTGAACCCTTTGTATCGCCTCTCTTGCGATTTAATTTTTTGTCGTATTCATAAAAATCCCTCGTCTCATAAGGCTCAAGAACAGGCGTTCCGTCTGTGTAAAAACCGGCCTTATCATCTACTATCGCATAATAAGGACATGCCTTTTTTGCAGCTTCTTTTGCCTTTGGGCTCTTAGCAAGCTTTGCATAGTTAAATACAACGATACCGTCTTTTCTCTTTTCAATAGCGCCTTTTGTCGACTTATCCGCAGCCTTTTTGCAGGGGGGATTGTCGCAGTGCTGACAGTTTGTAGGCATAAAAAATCTGTCCAATTCAGGAAAACTATTAAACTCTGTCTCAAAAACCTTTCTGTAGGCTGTCTTTGGGGGGCATACATTTTCCGCCATGCAGGAAACAGCGCAGGCATGGTCGCCGACACATTTTCTGGTGTCAATGACCATAATCCATGACCTCTCGGATTCAGGTTTTTTGAGCGCGTTTTCAAGGTCCTCATGCATTCTAACTATCTCATT
>PEUO01000115.1:0-292 GCA_002780715.1 Deltaproteobacteria bacterium CG03_land_8_20_14_0_80_45_14 | reverse complement strand
TGTTCCCCCCTTTAATATTAAAGGGTTTTATAAAATAGATTTCAGGGAGAAGTCAAGAATTATTTTATTTTAAATTTACCCTCCTACGCAGAAGGCTGTGGGCTTTAGACCGTGGATGAATGCGAGGAGGGTACTCCTCGAAGCTCATTAAGAGCGTAGTGGGGTATGCTTCGGAGGGTTCCGCCCTTCGAAGCATGTGGAGGAGCCATGGGCTTTAGCCCGTGGGGCTCCACTTAAGCGATGAGGTTTGGTCTTGGGATTTCGAACTCACAGGGGACGTCGGTTTGACAGA
>PEUO01000147.1 GCA_002780715.1 Deltaproteobacteria bacterium CG03_land_8_20_14_0_80_45_14 | reverse complement strand
ACTGGGGACTTTCGTAATGTCATTCTGAAGGAGCCCTAGCGACTGAAGAATCTCGCTGTATTTTCACCGAGAATTGCTGCTGCTCCTGGCCTACCGGTTTCTCTTTTTCGTCCTTGAAACGTTCCTCTCCCAAAAAAGGACAACCGGGCTTGCAACATAAACCGTAGAATAAGTTCCTGTAATCAACCCGACGATAAGAGCAGTTGTAAAATCGTGGATCACCGCTCCACCGAAGAAGAAGAGAATCAGCACCACCGTCATGACTGTCCCCGAGGTAAGAATGGTTCTTCCAAGGGTTTCGTTAATGCTGACGTTGAAAATCGTCTCAAGATCTTCTTTTCTCATCTTTTTAATATTCTCTCTGACCCGGTCAAAGATGACGATAGTATCGTTGATTGAGAACCCGATGATCGTCAGGATAACAGCCAGAAGAGATAAAGAATATTCGAGGTTGAATATGGAAATCGCCCCATAGGTAACGATGATGTCGTGAAACAAAGCAACAATCCCGCCGAAGCCGTAAGCAAATTCATGAAACCGGAAAGCAACATAGATCAATATCCCTAAGAATGAGAGCCCCACGGCCCAAAGAGCCTTCCTTTTTAAATCCTTACCAACCTTTGGACCCACCACCTCTGCCCTTCGAATCTCAAGGGATTTATCTTTGAACTGCCCTTGGAGGGACGTCTGGATTGTTTTTGACATCTCTTCCAAATCTCCGGATGTCTTTTTAACCCTGATCAAAAATTCATTTTCCCCTCCAAATCTCTGTACCATCGCATCTTTAGAACCTATGGCTTCCAGGGCATTTCGGACCTCAGAGATATCGACTGTCTTGGAAAATTTTATCTGGAGCAGTATGCCCCCAGCAAAATCGACCCCGTACCTCAACCCACCGCGAAGAAAAATGGAGCCGAGGCTGATTAAAATGACCGCGGCTGAAATCCAGATCGTAATTTTTCTTTTTCCTACAAAATCGAAACGGGTGTCGGGTCGAATCAATTCCATAAAACAGATTAACCTCAACCATTAAATACTGAGTCGTTTGACTCCAAGCTTAAGGGTAATAAAATCAAAAATCCACCTTGTGATATAAACAGCGGTGAAGATATTTGCCAAAATTCCAATACACACTGTGACTGCAAAACCCCTGACCGGGCCGGTCCCAAATTGATAGAGGAGGACCCCTGCGATCAAGGTGGTCAAATTGGAATCAATGATGGTCACGAAGGCCCGGTGATAACCTTGATCGATCGCTGCCCGAGGAGTCTTTCCCCACCTCAGTTCCTCTTTGATCCTCTCATGGATCAAAATATTGGCATCCACAGCCATTCCAACCGAGAGAACGAGGCCAGCAATACCTGGAAGAGTAAGGGTTGCCCGAAAAATAGCCAGGGTCGCCAATGTCAAAACAATATTAAGGATGAGGGCGACATCAGCAATTATCCCTGAAACTCGGTAGTAGAATATCATAAAAAAGACTACCAGAACGGCGCTGATTAGCGTAGAGATCATTCCCTTTTGAATGGAATCCTGTCCCAGAGAGGGTCCAACGGTCCTTTCCTCAATAATTTTTACGGGTGCGGGTAAAGCGCCTGCCCTGAGAACAATGGCTAAATCGCCCGCCTCTTTCGTATCAAAACGGCCAGTGATCTGAGCCCTTCCTCCGGCAATCCTTTCTTGAATCACAGGGGCTGAATAGACATTGTTATCCAATATGATGGCCAGTCTCTTCTTCACATTCGCTCCAGTGATCTGTTCGAAAAGCTTGGCTCCAATATCATCGAACTCCAGAGCGACATAAGGTTCATGAAACTGTGAATCGAGGGACACTCGAGCATCCTTCAGAACCTCACCCGTCATCAACGTCTTCTCTTTTAATAGATAAGGGATTTTCTTGACCCCTCCTGTTTTAGGATCCACAGATCGTTGATAAAGGATGATATCCCCTTCAGGAATATTCCCCTTCAATGCCGCCTCAATGTCCCCTTCCTCATCCACCAGTTTGAATTCCAATAGAGCAGTCCGGCCAATCAAATTGATGGCCCTATGAGGATCCTTGATCCCGGGAAGTTGAATCAAAATACGATCTGTACCTTGAAGTGTAATCTCTGGCTCCGATACACCAAATTGATCAATCCGATTTCGGATGGTCTCTAAGGCCTGATCAATGGCATTCTTCTTTATATGATCGGCCTGCTTGCTGTCCAGAACGAGCCCAATCCTCCATATCCCTCCGCCGATCTCCGAGGAAGAAAGTTCCTGCATAATGGAGTAGCGTTCACTTAAAAGTTTTTCCCACTTCCCCTTCTCTCCGGAGACTTCCAGGATAATTTGATCCTTCTTCTCTCGCTCTACCTTTCCGGCAGGAATCCCCCTATCTTTCAGGTCATCTTTTAAATTGTTCTTTATCCGCTCTACATAGCTTTCGACGGCCTTTTCTGATTCCACTTCAAGGATCAGATGCATGCCTCCTTGTAAATCGAGACCAAGATGAATTTTTTCAGAAGGAAAGATTTTAGTCCACCACTGAGGTAACTCGGAGGTCAGGGTTGGCAAAAGGAGAAGAATGGCGAAAAGAGAAATCGCCGCATAGAGGACAAATTTCCATTTTAAACTTCTTAACATGCAAAGTTCCTTTTCAACATCCCTGCCTACCGCAGGCAGGCTAACAAAATGAAACCAAGAGCCTTTCTTTGCCCTTGGGAATAATAAACATAGCCCATCGAGAAACATTTTGCAAGAAAAAATTGCCCCTCTCCTCTCCTCCCCCCATTAGTGGGGGAGGAATAAGGTGGGGGCAATTTTTAAAGCTGAAATAGAGGAAGGTTACTTCATATCACTCCATTTTCCATATTTCTCCCTTAAGATCCGATGGAGAATTTTACCGGTGGGGGTCATAGGCATTTCTTCATCTTTGATGAAATCGACCGATTTCGGAATTTTATATCCGGCAATCTTTCCTCTGCAATGGTCGATGAGTTCTTTCTCGGTGGCTGACTTCCCTTGATGGAGGGTCACTACAGCCTTCACCGATTCTCCCCACTTTTCATGGGGGATTCCGATCACGGCAACATATTTGACAGCAGGATGGGATCCCAAAAGATTTTCTACCTCCGATGGAAAGACATTTTCGCCTCCGGTAATGATCATGTTTGCTTTTCGATCGACTAAGACAAAATACCCATCCTCATCCTGATAAGCCATATCCCCTGCTGAGAACCATTCCCCCTGAAAGACCGACTTTGTCTTCTCGGGATCTTTCCAATATTCTTTAAAGCAATGGGGAGTTCGTGAATAAAGTTCTCCCACCTGCCCTCTTGGAACTTCCTTACCATTTTCGTCTAAGATTTTGATCCGGTCTGATCCCCAGATCTCCCTTCCGATGGAGCCCAACTTCTTGAATTGTTCTTCCGGCCTGAGCAGTGTTACGAGCCCCGCTTCGGTTGATCCATAGGCTTCCCAGAGTTCTGCGTTTTTGAAATATTCCATGATGGCCAGTTTGGTGTCTTTCCGGGCAGGCGCTGAGGAGATCAAGAGTTGCCGCATCGAACTAACATCAATGCTCTTCTTAACCTCATCGGGAAGCGCCAGCGTCATGATGTAGTGCGTGGGAACGAGAGAGGTAAAGGTGATCTTCTCTTTTTCAATCGTCTTCAACAAGTCCACTGGATCAAAACTGATCATATTGTAGACAAAAACCCTTGCGCTGACATAAGTATAAGTAAATGAATAGTAAATCGAATTGATATGGCACATGGGCATGACCAGCATGACGCAGTCATCCGGTCTGAGGCCCATATTGATCGCATTTAAAAGATATTGGGAGACGTTACTTTCATGGGTCCTGACCACCCCCTTAGGTTTACCGGTCGTCCCAGAGGTGTACATAAGATTCCAGACATCTTCTGCATCTACAATCACCTCCGGTTCGTTAGGTGAAGCCCCTGCAATAAGGGATTCATAGGATTGATAACCCTCTGGTGTCGAATCATCTCCCCAGTAAACATAGTTTTCTGGTGGGATAGTAGAGAGTTTTTTTCGAATGGAATTGACTATTGGAACAAAGTCCTTTGAAACAAAAAAACCCTTACATTCAGCGTGGTTGACAACATATTCTATTTCAGGAGGCGCAAGTCGGAACATAATTGGAACTGTAATTTGCCCACCTTTTGCAGCTGCTGCATAGATCTCCAACCACTCGACACAGTTGTAAGCCAAGATGGCAAACCGATCTCCTTTTTTAATCCCCATTTTGGGCAATGCGTTGGCTAACCGGCAGCTCCTATCGTTCCACTCCTTGAATGTCATCTTACGAAATTTGTCTGCCGCCCCTTGCTTGTCGGGGTTTTGTTTAGCCATCATTTTGAGAACCGTTCCTGCTGTCATCCATTTGCTAATTGTCATAAATCCACCCCTTTCTTAATTCCAACACACGCTTTTAAAAACGGGAGGAGGAATTAATTTTTTTTAAAAAAGACTTGTGATTTTTTTTACATTCCATTATCATTATGGCATTATTTTGTCAAGAAGAAGTTTAAAAAGACTTGTTATTCTATTGCCTTTAATGTATATAGCCATAAAAAAAGAAAGGGAGGTTTTGCATAATGGAAATCGAAGGTTATATCTTCCCAGATGATTTATATTACCACAAAGAGCATTTTTGGGCAAAAGTTGTGGGTAATATTGTGATTATGGGAACAAGTGATTTTGCTCAAAAATTAGCAGGCCAGATCGTCTATGTCGAATTACCATCTCAAGGAAGAGCGCTCGAACAGGGCAAACCTTGCGGCTCTCTTGAGTCTGGTAAATGGGTGGGCAGGATTTATGCTCCGATCTCTGGAAAAGTGGAGTCCTCTAATCAAGAGCTTGAAGACGCTCCTGAACTGATCAATGAGAGCCCTTATGAAAAGGGGTGGATATGCAAAATTACTCCTTCCAATCTTCAGGAGGAGCTTAAAAATTTGATGAAAGGAGATAACTTAGTAGAATTTATAAAATCCGAAATCGCTCGAGTAAAAAAATAAATAAGAAGACCTTTTGTTAAAAAATAGGCGGGCTTATTTTACGACTGTTTATGATCTTTTTTCTGTTTTTAATCTCATTCTTTATTGTCGGGAACGGAGGCTTGAATGAGATTCTTAAGATGATAAAATCTCCGAGGAAAACGCAATGAAAAACAGGTGTGCATCGGGTTCAAAAGAGACGAAGCAAAACAGAGCAAAGTTGAACAGAAGGACATTTCTTAAGTTATCGGTATTCGCAGGTGCGGCAATCGGGGCAAACCAGATGATAAGACCATCGGGTCCCCATGCCGCTTTACCTCTCCAGAAAACTTCTCAGAAAGCCCTTGAAGAAAAATGGATCGCAACTTCTTGCTTGAATTGTCAGGCTCGCTGCGGTATTCGCGTAAGAGTTGTAAATGGCAAGGCAGTGAAAATAACCGGAAATCCCCTTTCGCAAGTTTCGGAGGGGAAGATCTGCCCCCGGGCACACGTCGGGCTGCAGGTATTATATGACCCGGGACGGATCAATACCCCTTTAAAAAGAACGAATAATGAAAAAGGAAAGGGGGTCAATCCCAAATGGGTTCCCATTTCTTGGGATCAGGCATTGGATGAAGTAACAAACCGATTAAAGAAACTCAGAGAGAATGGCGAACCCAATAAACTTCTCCTTTTTTACGGATTAAATACAATCAGTAGTGAAGAGTTGATTCTCCGATTTGCAGAAGCTTTTGGAACACCAAATCTTATTTCAGGAGATGGACTTGATAGTGAGACAGAGAAATCGGGTAACTGGATGGCCGATGGACACTATGCCAATACGGCTTATGATCTTGATCATACCAATTATATCCTTGCGTTTGGCGCTGACATGCTCGAATCATCTAAACCTTTGTCTCGATTTTTGAGAAAGTGGGGGAAAGTACGACGGGAAAAACCAAATCGCACAAAAATTGTGGTGATTAATCCAAGGTACTCCCTTACCGCAGCCAAAGCGGATGAGTGGATACCCATCAACCCAGGCACAGACGGGGCCCTGGCTATGGCCATCGCCCATGTCATCATCAGCGAAAAGCTCTATAATAAAACATTTATCAAAGACTGGACAGTAGGGTTCGATTCCTATAAAAAATTGGTAATCAGCCGATATAACCCGCAGGATGTATCAAAAGTCATTGGCATTGAACCCGAGGCCATTCAACGAATGGCGAGAGAATTTGCTCAAACCCAGCCAGCCCTTGCCCTAAGGGGTAAGGAATCGATCAACTGGCCTGAAGGATCATTCATCAGCTATGCTATTTTTTGCCTGAACGCTTTAGTTGGGAGCATAGATGTCCCAGGAGGGGTCATTTATCAAGAGAGTATTAAATATAATGATATGCCCAGGTTGATTGAGGATGAAATTGCAAAAAAAGGTAAGGCGAAGCCAAACCTCGATTTTCGGGGAACAGATAAATTTCCTATTGCTAAAGTCGTAACTAATCAGATCCCTGAATCTTTATTAGAAAACGCTCCTTATCCCATTGAGATGGCAATTGGCTTTAATAGCAATTTTAATATGTTTGCTCCGGGTCCGGAGCGATGGGATAAGGCATTGAAAAAACTTCCTTATTATGTCCATATCTCTCCCTTCATCAGTGAAATGGCGCTCTATGCTGATCTGGTTTTGCCCTCCACCACTTTTTTCGAGGAATGGGGTTACGATCATTCCCCGCCAGGATCAGGTTTTGCTGAGGTTAAAATAAAACAATTAGCTGTTTCACCCCTTGGGAGTGCACAATCTATCATTGATATTCTTTTTGAAATTACGAAAAGACTTAATGGGGGAGTGTCACAATCTTTTGCTAATATGGGTGATCATGCCAAAGGATTTGTTAAATTCCGAACCGAATCGCTTATCCCCTGGAAAGATTTTCTCAAAAAAGGAGTATGGGTAGGAAAGGACTATGAATATAAAAAGTATGATCGTATATTCCATACTCCTTCCAAAAAATTTGAATTTTCTTCAGGAAATCTTAAATCCAAACTGATGAAATTGAAAAAAGAGAAAGAAGAGGGTTTGGACTACTTACCTCACTATCAAGAGGTAAAATTCTTAGGGGATAAAGAAAAATATCCTTTTTTATTACTTCCCTATCAACCTTTAATGGTCATAGAAAACGGCAGCCAAAACTATCCCTGGGCTCAAGAGATATTTCTTCCCATGCATGGGAGGGGTTGGGACACCCCAGTGGAAATGAATAGTGAAACCGCAAAAAGCATGAAGCTTCAGGATGGCAATGTAGTGTGGGTCGAATCTCCGTTTCAAAAGATAAAGGCAAGACTGAAATGTTCGGAAGGGGTTCATCCAGGTGTTGTAGCAATTCCTTTTGGACAAGGACATTACTCCTATGGAAAATGGCAAAAGGGCGTGGGTGTCAATCCCAATGAGATCATAGGCGTGGATTATGACTCCCTGAGCGGGCAAGCAACCTTTTTTAATACAAGAGTGAAGGTCTATCCAGCTTAAGTTCGAGATGAGGAGATAAGGAGATGAGGAGATAAGGAGATAAGGAGATAAGGAGATAGGGAGATAGGGGAGTGGGGAGATGAAGTTGGGTAACGAACGGACACGAAGAACGTCTGCCTGTCGGTAGGCAGGGACACGCCTGCGTGCCGAAACGCTTACGCCCGCTCCGCCATCTTGTAAAAGCAGGCACTCCGGCGTGCAGGCACGGACACGAGGTGAAGGATGCCAAGATGGGGAATGGTAATTGATTTGGACAAATGCGTTGGCTGTCAAGCTTGTACAACGGCTTGTAAGAACGAGAACAATGTCCCTCATGGTTCACCGGAAGAGCAAAGATTGAGGAGAGATATTTACTGGAATAAGGTCATTGCCGTGACCAACGGGAAATATCCTCGGGTGAATACGGAACTCATCCCCAT
>PEUO01000134.1 GCA_002780715.1 Deltaproteobacteria bacterium CG03_land_8_20_14_0_80_45_14 | reverse complement strand
GAGGAACTCCTTGACAGTTTGAACTATTGCGAATGGGCCAAAGTGAAGGGGGAAATTGACCGGAAGCAGTTTCAAAAGATAGATCGCACCACAAGGGCGGCGATTAGAATGATAGAGTCAGCCTGCATTGATAAGTTTGAGTGGGATACGGAATGGCTGTGATGACCTCAGATGAAAAGGTTGAGAACCTTCTCTTTGTGATCTGGATTCAAGACCAACGTCATGATTACTGGATGAGGTTTATCAGGGAGATAAGAACGGAATTAGAGACTTTGAGACAAGATTTAAGGGAACCGGATAATAGGGAGGTGGGATAAAAATGACTAAGTGCGGGGCGTTTTGGCTGAAGAAGGACAAAAATGGTAAGGCGTTTATGTCGGGGATTATTGAAAACGATTCTCTCCCATCAACTGAGAAAATACCGGTGGTCGTTTTCAAGAACAAGAAAAAGGAGTCCGAGAAACAGCCCGATTATCTGATGTTCCTCTCTGAGCCAAAATCTCAGAAAGAGGATGATGTTCCGTTTTAGGGGGTAGCAATGGCAGGAGTTGAAGATAGAGTGCAAGGATTTTTAAAAAGTTGGGCGGTAATTGAAAAAAACCTTAACGAAATTTTACAGGAGGGAGTGAGGGATGGAAACAGACTTTTTGACAGTGAAAGAAGTGGCAACCATGCTGAGGCTCAGTCAACCAACAGTTTACAGACTCCTAAAGAAGAAAAACGGCATCCCGGTTCATAGAATCGGAGGCTCCTGGAGGTTCATCGAAAAAGAAGTGGTGAGATGGGCAGAGGAGAGAAGATAGTTTTGTCATATCCACGGGAGATAAATTTGATAAGAATTTTAAAAATAATCCTTGACAAAAATATCAAGATATGCGTATAATAAACACACCTTAAATGAAAGGATGATTCGATATGGCAAAGAGAATGAATTTTTACATAACAGATGTTGAAGTCAAAAGGCTTAACGAAATGTCAAAGAAAACAGGGCTTACAGCTTCAGAGATTGTTAGAAGGGCCATTGATGAGTATTGGGAGAGGTTTGAAAGGAAGGAAAAACGAATATAAAACAAAGGGGGAATTGAGGTGAAATATCCATTTCAAAAAAAATCGTTTTGGATTATTTTTACTATTTTATTTTTGATGATTTTTCTTTTTCCACCCATCATTAACCGGGACGGCTATACGGAGTGGCGGGGGGTATTTGATATTCAAAGCTATGAACCTACCGAAGTAAGGATGTTAACTTTTGAAATGATAATATCTTTCTTACTGAATTATTTGGGGCACCTTATTTTTTTAAAACCAGAAAAAAAATTAGGAGATACTATTAAAGGTAAGGAAGGGGTGACCAAATGAAATCATTATTGGGTAAGTTGGGAGTTATTCTTATCGGACTTGCTATTTTTGGCTGTGCAGAAGTGTGGGGGGCGGATTGGATTTATTTGGAAACGACATTTTTAGGAGATTTTTTTTATGATGTTGGAAATATAACTCGTCCATCTAAGAATATTGTTAGAGTTTGGAATAGAATAGACTATTCGGAGCAAGGAATAATTGAGATGGTGATGAAATTTGGAAAGGATTGTGAAAGGGTGAGATTTTCTTTTGGTCTATTGGAATTCAATTGTGCAAGTAAAACTCTCCGAACAATATCTGCAAATTTCTATTCGGAGGAAGGAATTCCCTTACTATCTCGCACTGATTATGACACAAAATGGATGCCTCTCGTCCCAGATACAATGCAGGAGCTTTTATACAAAAAAGTATGCAAATAAATGGAAAGGAGGTGATTGCATGACTGGTTTAATCATTTTCGGAATTGCAGCAGTGTTTTATGGATTGCTTTTGGTTTATATCTGGAGGGGGAGGAGGATCTAATCCGAAAAGAAAGGGAGGTTGAATGGGAGTGCGGCCAGAGGCGAAAAGGCGGGTTATCGAGAGGGGACGGCTAAAGCATGAGGAGAAGTTTGAGTACAAATACATAATTGAGATCGATGAGACTGGTCAGAAGCGCAAATATGCTTTTAGGCCAGGGGAATGCGTCGAACTTGATCCTGAGAACGATAACCCCATTGATATAATCGACTTCGTTTCGCCCAAATTCATGAAGGATTGGCCTGAAGCTTTTAGGGAACCATGGCCGGAGCATGAAGTGTTTAGTGAGCAGTCGTTGTTTCAGAGAATCATCAATAAAATACTAAAAAGGAGGTGAGTTGAGATGGGCTGCATTTATAAAAGAGGAGATATTTTCTGGATCAAGTATTATCGCAACGGTAAGCCTTACCTTGAATCGACTAAGAGCAAAAAAGAGAAAGTTGCAAAGGACCGTCTCAAAGAGAGGGAAGGGGAGATAGCGAAGGGTGAAGTTCCCGGCGTCCACTTCGATAAGATCCGGTTTGAGGAAATTGCAGAGGACTATCTGAACGATTACAGGATCAACCAACGGAAGAGTTTAAAGAAGGCGGAGCAGTACGTTAAATACCTCAAGAAATCCTTTGAAGGCTTCCGGGTAGTCAATATTAACACGGCAAGGATTAAGGATCATATCAACAGAAGGATTGAAGAAGGGCTCGCAAATGCCACGGTCAATCGGGAACTGTCAGCGCTCAAGCGGATGTTTAGCCTTGCCACTGAATGTACCCCTAAAAAAGTCCGGGATATTCCTCATATCCCCATGTTAAAGGAATCGAATGTCAGAAAAGGGTTCTTTGAGTACGATCAATTTATGACTATTAGAGAAGCCTTGCCGGAGTATCTAAGGCCCATTGTGACACTGGCTTATCACACCGGATGGAGAAAGGGTGAGGTTCTAAATCTCACCTGGGATAAGGTAGACGTGAGAGAGAGGACTATCCGGCTTGATCCAGGGGAGACAAAGAACGAAGAGGCCAGGAACACCTACATGAACGATGAACTCTTTAAGGAGATGCAACGGGTTTTCATTAAAAGACGCCTTGGCTGTCCCTATGTCTTTCATCATGCCGGGCAGCCTATCAGGAAGTTTGAGAAGGCATGGAACGCAGCTTGTAAGAAAACGGGGCTAAAGGGAAAGCTCTTTCACGATTTCAGAAGGACGGCAGCAAGAAATATGATTCGGTCAGGGATACCTGAGAGAGTGGCTATGACGATCACAGGACACAAGACAAGGAGTGTCTTTGATCGGTATAACATCGTCAGCGATCAGGACTTGAAAGAGGCAGCAAAGAAGCAACAGATTTTTATCGAGTCTCAAAATGGTTACAAAATGGTTACAATCGAGGATTCTGAAAAATCTAAGGTATTGAATTTACAAGATAAAGTGGTCGGGGAGAGGAGATTTGAACTCCCGACCTCTTGGTCCCGAACCAAGCGCGCTACCAGGCTGCGCTACTCCCCGGATTATTAAAAGACGCTAAGCGCCCGCCTACCAAAGTACTTTTAGGGCGGGTAAGCATAGAGCAAAAGGCCTAGCGTTTTTCCATAATTAAAATACAAGATTTAGGCGGAATTGTCCAGCCCTCTCCGTGAGATTTCTGAAAAATACAGAAATCTCTGATTACGGAGATTACAAGACGATTACACAGATTAGAGATACACTAAAAAAGAAGATCTATTTAATCGTCCTTTGAAATCAGTGTCATCAGAGGTCATGGATAAAGACTTTTAGAGTTTTTAAGAGACCTCTCTGTTGACAACCTCGGGATGGGTGGGTTAATAAAAATTAATTTAATAAAAACTATCTCCGATTGAGGGAAATGATGAAGATTGAATTTATTCAGGCGAGAGATTTACCAGACGCATGGTTCCAGTGTGTTTATAATATCTTCGAGAAAGGACATGAATATACCATCGACCGGGGGAGTTTTAAGGGTATAAAGAGGATTGAATACGATTATATTGTCGTTCACATCACCCATCCCGGGACAAGGCCGCTTATCCCTGATATTCCTCCCGGTTGCAATGTCCCTCCTCCCACCTCCATGGAATATGTGGAGCAATATTTAGAAAAACTGATTACTTCGATGAAGGCTCCTCATGAAACCTACACCTATGGAGAAGATTTGGAGAAACAGATTGAAGAGGTGATCAAGATGTATCGTGAGGAAGGACACAATACCAATCAGGCTTTCATGGCCGTAGGCAATGCCAGTTCAATCTTACTTCAGGACCCTCAATGTCTAAGGGGGGTCGATACCCGAATTCGTTATGGCAAACTCCATTTTATGCCTTACTTTCGCTCGTGGGACTTATGGGCTGGATTCCCATCCAATCTCGCTGGTCTTCAACTGCTGAAAGAATATATGGCGAAGGAGATTGGGGTAGAGGATGGAGAGATCATCGCTTCTAGCAAGGGACTCCATATCTATGACTATTGCTGGGATCTGGCGAAGACAAGAACTGGAAGAAAAAAGTAAACCCTTAATTCAAAGACTCAACATCGCGAGAAGGGTTTTGAAACTTTAAAAAGGGATCCCCATCGCTTCTTTATTCATCGTTGGGCCCTCTTTCCACATAAGCATAAGCGCTGTGATTATGAATGGACTCGAAGTTTTCAGATTCCACAGTAAACCAGGTGATGTTTCGATCCATTTTTAATCGCTTCGCTATCTCCCTCACCACATCTTCAACAAACATCGGGTTTTCGTAGGCTTTTTCCGTCACATATTTTTCATCCGGTCTTTTTAGGATGGAATAAAGATCACAGGAAGCGCATTCCTCAACGATCTGTATGATGTCTTCAATCCAAAGGAACTTTTTAAATCGAAGGTTGACCGTGACGAGGGACCTTTGATTGTGTGCCCCGAATTTGCTGATCTCTTTTGAACAAGGGCATACAGTGGTGATTGGGATAACGATCCCGACATAAAAGTCTTCTTTTTCGTTGCTCGAACCGCAGAATCGGCAGATGTACTCCATCAAGCTCTTGGATTTGGTGACAGGAGCCTCTTTTTCGATGAAATAAGGGAATTCGACTTCCAAATGAGCGGTCTTGGCTTTCAGCTTCCGTTTGACTTCTGCCAAAATTTTTGAGAAGTTTTTGATGGCAATATCCCCCTTATATTTATTAAGGATCTCAACAAAACGACTCATATGGGTGCCCTTGAAGCGATGGGGGAGGTCCACAAACATATTGACGTTGGCGACCGTATGCTGGAAGCCTTTTGCCTTATCCAAAACGGTGATCGGGTAGCGTATGTTTTTTACCCCGACTTTATTGATCTCGATTCTTCGATGATCTATTTGATTCTGAATATCATTCATGGTACTCTCCCGAAATAGGTGGCGCTGGAAGTCTCGGACTCCCATGCAGTCACCTTTTTGAGGGTTGCATGATGTCCCTTCAATTCGGTTTTTAATCTATCAAAGATAAACTTCGCAATATTTTCAGAAGAGGGTTCAATTCCTGAAAAATAAGGAAGATCATTGAGGTAGGTATGATCAAAAGACTTCAAGACTTTTTCGAGCTTCTGTTTGAGGATTCCGAAATCGATCACCACCCCTTCCTTACCTAATCGGTTGGACACTACAGAGACCTCCACCTTCCAGTTATGGCCGTGGAGCTCTTCGCATTTTCCGTGAAGATAACGTAACCGATGGGCGCCGGAGAAGTGTGAGTGGACGGTATTCTCATACATTTAAAGTTTCCCTTCTGCCTGAATAAAAGCGATCAGGCGACTAAGAGAATTCGGACATCCATGACATTGGTGTGGGTGGGTCCAGTAATCAAAAGGTCTCCTAATTTTTGGAAAAATGGGTAAGCATCGTTATTCTCAAGATGGGCTCTTGGATCCAGACCCATTACTTTTGCTCTTTGGATGGTAGTATGGTCAGCCACTGCCCCGGTTGCATCCGTGGGGCCATCCGTTCCATCCGTTCCTCCACTCAGGAGAACCACCTTTTCGATCCCGCTAATCTCTAAAGCTCCTGCCAGGGCAAATTCCTGGTTTCTCCCTCCAAGACCATTCCCCTTAATCGTCACAGTCGTTTCACCTCCAGAAAGGATGCAGGCAGGCTTCGGGATCGGATTTCCACTTGAAATCACTTCTTTTGCAATCGCAGAATGAAATCGAGCGGCTTCCCGTGTCTCGCCTACAATCGAGGAAGAGAGGATGAGGGTATTGAAGCCGAGGGATTTGGCTTCTTTTTCTGCTGCACAGAGGGCAAGGATGTTTGACCCGATGAGGCTGTTGTAAACCCTTTCAAAGACAAACTCTCCAGGTTTGGGTGTCTCTTCAACTTTCCCCTCTTTTCCTAATTGGAGATGTGTTCGGATCGAAAAGGGAATTTCATTGAGCAAATCATATTTTTTCAAAATCTCCCAAGCTTCTTCAAAGGTGGATGGGTCAGGAACAGTAGGACCAGAGCCAATGACATCCAGTTGATCTCCCACGACATCGGAAAGGATGAACCCAATGACCGTGGAAGGATAGGCCCACTTGGCAACCCATCCTCCTTTCATTAATGAGATATGTTTCCGGGTGGTGTTGATCTCTTTAATCTCTGCTCCGCAATCAAGGAGAAGTTGAGTCGCCTCTTGTTTTTCTTTGAGTTCAATGCCACCCGCTGGAAATGGGAGAAGGGCTGAGCCACCCCCTGAGAGGAGAAAGATGACCAAATCTTTTGGCCCAGATTCTTTTAATAAACTCTGAATCTTTTTTGCTCCTTCATACCCGTTCTGATCAGGAATGGGATGCCCGGCTTCAATGATTTCTGTCTTTTTGAGAGGAAGAAGATGACCGTATTTCGTTGTGATCACTCCCTTTGTCATACGATTCTCAAAAATTTCTTCAATCGTCCGGGCCATAGAATTAGAGGCTTTTCCAGTGCCGACAAGAAATATGTTATCAAACACTTTTAAATCAAAAATTTTTTCCAAATTCTCTTCTGATCTGATCCACAAACGGTCCTTTTCAATTCGAATTCTGTCTTTAAGGATTTTGGATGGATCAACAGCAGAAAGAGCTTTGGAAAAGATAGCCTTCGCCATTCTTTTCATCTCATCCAAAGAAAAAATTTCCAAAATTAAATCCTTCAGGTTAGCTATTTGAAATTTATAACTCTATCCCCCCTTTTAGTCAACCCTTCGGCTTCCTGGTCAGCATGCAGAAATTTGCTCAGGGTTGACCCTGAGTAAACCATCTCTTACCACCTGAACATC
>PEUO01000088.1 GCA_002780715.1 Deltaproteobacteria bacterium CG03_land_8_20_14_0_80_45_14 | reverse complement strand
TTTGAAATGGCCAAGGTTTTTCCACGAGGCTCTATCATTTTGGGAGGGGAGAGGGGAAGCAAGAAGATTCCAGGATTTGATTTAGGGAATTCTCCCAAAGAGTATGTTGCAGAAAGGGTGAAAGGGAAGAAATTAATCCTGACAACGACCAATGGGACAAAGGCGTTTCATGTGGTTTCTTCTGGGAGAGAGGTTTTGGCGGGGAGTTTTTTTAACATCGGAGTCATGGCGCAGAGATGTCTTGAATTGAATAGAGACCTCCTCATTTTCCCTTCAGGAGATGAAGGAAAATTTTCTCTGGAAGATACAATCTGCGGAGGGATGTTGATCGAACGGATCATGAAAAAAGGCGGAAAACGAATTGATTTGTCCGATGCCTCCCGATGTGCACAGATCCTTTATAAAAAATTTGAAGATAATTTAACAGAAGCTTTCCACCTCTCGCACCATGGGAAAGAATTGATCAACCGTGGTTTTATAGAGGACCTCGCCTATTGCGCCCAGATCGACATGACGGATATCGTTCCTATTTTCCGAGAGGGTGTGATCAGGATTTCTTTGTAAGCAGAATGCAGAATGATAAATAGTCTTCTTATAGTGGCTATATTGATTTATAAAATCCCTCCTAACCTCCCTTTGCCAAAGGGAGGGATAATTCCCCTCTTTGGCAAAGAGGGGTGAGGGGAGATTTTCACAATTATGCCTGTTCAATTATGAGCTCTCTATTAAAATTGAATCGGAGAAGAAATATGAGACATCCGAAGAGAAAGATAAAGGATAAAGAGACAATGACCGCCATATTGGAGCGGTCTCCGATTGGAAGGATGGCGACCGTCAATCGGAAAGGAATTCCTGTCATCAAGCCTGTCAATTTTCTCTATTTGGGTGGGAAAATTTATCTTCACTCTTCAACGAAAGGAGAAAAAATAAGAGATATCCAGCGTGGAAGTCCTGTCTGTTTTGAGGTAGATGAGCCCATCGCCTATGTGATCGCCAGCAAGTCCGCCTGCCAAGCCAGCTATTATTATCGAAGTATCATCATTAAAGGAGAGGCTACCTTCGTGAAAGATCGGGATAAAAAGATAAAGATTCTCGAGAGAATGATGAAGAAATATCAGCCAGAGGGAGATTATGGGGAGATTCCTTTAGAGATCCTCAAAAAAACAGCAGTGATCGAGATCTTGATTAAAGAAATCGCGGGTAAAGAGAATTTGGGATAAATGAAATCCTCAGTCTCCATTGTCAAGTGCCAAAATTATGATGAAGACAAGGTCCTGAGTGGACTCCGGCGGTCCATTGACCTGATTGGAGGGATTCAAACTTTTGTAAAGAAGGGCCGTCACGTTCTTCTCAAACCCAATCTCCTTTATGGAAAGAGTCCGGAAAAGGCTGTTACCACTCATCCTGCCATAGTTAAAGGGGTGATCAAGATCGTTCGGGAAGCAGGGGGGGTCCCTTTCATCGGAGATAGTCCATCAATTGGAAGTTTGATGAAGACTGCTGAGAAAGCTGGCATCAAGGCAGTCGCAGATGAGATGAAATGCCCTCTCGTGGAATTTAACAGGCCCGTTCTTCCTCCGAAAGGGGGAGGGAGAATATTTAAACAGTTAGAAATTGACCAGGTGGTTTTAGAAGCGGATGTCATCATCAACCTTCCTAAATTCAAAACCCATAGCCTGACACTTCTCACCCTGGGGGTAAAGAACCTCTTCGGATGTATCCCCGGACCTCGGAAGGCTCTATGGCATCTCAAGGCAGGTGAAGATCGAAAAACTTTTGCACAAATACTGGTGGATATCTATCAGGTCATTCAGCCTTCCCTCACTATCTTGGATGGAGTTGTAGGAATGGATGGGAATGGACCGAATAGCGGTCAGCCGATTCCGCCGGGATTAATTTTGGCAAGCGGGGATCCATTGAGTTTGGACCAGATCGTATGTGACCTTTTAGGGATTTCAAGAAAATCTTTGCTGACGAATCGAGTGGCGTTTGAACAGGGAATGGGAAAAGATAAGATTGATGTGGTTGGGGAGAGGATAGAGGATGTTAAAATTTCCAACTTTCAATTTCCAACTCTCTCTCGGCCGGATTGGAATCTACCAGGAGTACTGAGGAAGGCAATAAAGAACGCCCTGACCTCCAAACCAGTGATTGATGAGGAGGTTTGCAAAGCTTGTGATCGATGTGCGGAGATCTGTCCACCGAAGGCCTTGGCTCGAAGGGGAAAGAATTTATTTTTTGATTACAGACAATGCATCTGTTGCTTCTGTTGTCTGGAAGTTTGCCCAGAAGGAGCCATCTCGATCAAACCAGGATGGGCCTTAAAGATAGTAGGCAGAAGGCAGTAAGCAGAAAGCAGGGTATAAAAAATCAATGATCAATGGGTTTTGATTATTTAGACGCTATGCGCTATGCTCCATGCCCTATGCGAATTAAGGTAGAATGATGCGCAACATAAAACTTTTGATTGAATACGACGGAACGAATTATCAGGGATGGCAGGTTCAACCCAAGGGTTCGACCATTCAGGGGATGCTTGAAGAAAAATTAGGACTTCTCACAGGAGAGTCCATCCAATTGTTCGGTTCTGGAAGAACGGATTCAGGGGTCCATGCATTAGCCCAGGTTGCTCACTTCAAAACCCAGAGTCAAATGGATATCCATACGATGCAGAGGGCGCTCAATAGTCTCCTCCCTCCTGATATCGTGATTCAAAAGATAGAAGAGGTTGAGGAAAGTTTTCATGCGAGAAGGTATTCAAAAAGCAAAGTCTATGAATATCGAATTCTCAATCGAAATCTCCGGTCAGCCTTTCATCGAGGGTATGTATGGCATATTCCCCAGAAGTTAAATTTGACGGAAATGAAGAAGGCGAGCAAGCATTTGATTGGGGAACATGACTTCTCTTCATTTCGATCAGTGGGGACGCCTACTCGGACGGCTGTCCGGAGGGTGATCCGGGCGGAGTGGAAGAGGGGGCGAGAGGGTTTCATCCGTTTCGAGATCGAAGCCAATGGTTTTTTAAAACAGATGGTGAGGGCAATCATCGGGACATTAGTGGAGGTTGGAAAAGGCAGGATCAATGCTGTGGAGTTTCAAAAGATTTTAAATTCAAAGGATAGAAAAAAAGCAGGTCCCACCGCCCCCGCACAAGGCTTATTTCTGAAAGAAGTGAAATACTGAAAGACGCAAGTCGTGAGGCGCAAGACGCAAGGGGAAAAATCTTGTTGCAAGAAGTGAGAGAAAGATGTTTAGCCACTTCCGCCTTACACCTTACGCTTAACGATTAGATTTTAATCAATTCATATTCTCTTGTTCCCATTCCGATCTCTTCGGCATAGGCGAGCTGGATATTCCAATCCACCTCCGGATAGATCGCACGAAATTTATCCTCTCCGGATTCCCAGTTTTTTGGAAGTTTAGAGGACCGGTTTCCCGTTTCTCCATTGACCAAATCAACGGAGGCCTGATCAATGGCGACCGGATCTTCAGAGGAAAGGATGCCAATATCATTGACAATGGGTGTATCGGAATACCCATAACAGTCACAGGCAGGGGAGATCTGTGTAAGAAAGTTGAGGTAAAGAGTCTTCCCCTTTTTCTTCTGAACAGCTCCATAGGCATGTTCCACCATTTTCTTTTGGAAGATGGGGATGCTCTCGTTCCATTGGATTTGAATGGCTCCGGAAGGACAGGTGAGGATGCATTCTCCACACCCAACGCATTTTTTGGGATCAATAAAGGCGATGGTTTGCTTTGTTTCGACACCCGATTGCGGCGCCCGCATCGAAATCGCTTCTTGCGCACACCAGCTAAGGCACCGTTCACAGCCCTTGCAGTTCTTTCTTTTGACCTTGGGTGAGATATTTGAATGTTGACTCAACTTTCCTTCACGGCTGGAACACCCCATTCCCAGATTCTTTAATACTCCTCCAAATCCACACAGTTCATGGCCCTTGAAATGGGTGACAGTGATCAGGGCATCTGCCATATAGATTGCATTGGCGATGGAAACTGTTTTGAAAATAGGTTTGTCAATCCGAACCTTCATCGTACTATTGCCTCTCAAGCCATCTGCGATCAGAATAGGAGCATTGACAACAGATTCTGTGAACCCATTTTCAGAAGCGGTGGTCAGATGGGAGACCGCTTCACTTCGGGTTCCAATATAGAGAGTGTTGGTATCGGTTAAGAAAGGCTTACCTTTATATTGTTTAACTCGATCCACCACCCTTCTTAAAAAGATGGGTCGAACGTAGGCTGTATTCCCTTTCTCCCCAAAATGGAGCTTAATCGCCACCAGATCCTTCTCTCTGATCTTTCCTTTCAAATCAACCCGATCCAAAAGGATATCCAATTTATCAAGGAGAGTTTTCCCGGATTCAACCTTCAGGTCCGAAAAAAAGACAGGACTCTTCATATGCGAACCTCCTTGCCAAACATTCTAAGGGAATGCCCCTTATGTGTCAATGATCGATGGGGAGGTAAGAGTTGATCCATTCGGCCATGGCAAGCCCTGGCATTTATGAAGCGGTCGACAAAAAGAAGTCGAAAGGGTTGACTTTTCATTGGGAAAAAAGTAATTTATTACATTGTTCTTTTTGATCGGATGAATAATGGAAAGGAGAAAAGATGAAACGGGTTGAACCGACCAACATTCGTAACATAGGAACCTTTGGCCATGGCGGAGAAGGGAAGACCTCTCTGGTCGAGGCAATTCTCTTCGATACGGGCGAAAATACCCGCCTTGGCCGCGTTGATGATGGTTCCTCTTTAATGGATTTTGAACCAGAGGAAATTAATCGAAAAATTAGCATCAGCGCTTCCCTTTCTCATTTCGAATGGAATAAATATCAGTTTCATATCATTGACACACCCGGATATGCCAATTTCATCGCTGAGGCAAAAGCCTCCATGAGAGTTGTGGATGGGGCTATCATCGTGGTCAGCGGAAATTCGGGCGTCAAGGTTCAAACCGAGACAGTGTGGGGATATGCCAATGAGTTTCAAGCCCCACGGATCCTTTATGTCAGCAAAATGGATACGGAGCGGGCCAATTTTCTCAATGTGGTTGAGGAGGTAAAAAAGGCTTTCTCTTCTCAACCGGCTGTTCCTGTCCAACTTCCTATCGGAGGAGAGGGGAATTTTAAAGGAGTGGTGGATTTGATTCAGAGGAAAGCCTATTTCTATCGAGAAGATGGAAGCGGCCAATTCGAACTTAAAGACGTTCCCTCGGACATGAAAGAAGAGGTGGAACGACTCCGTGAGAAGCTGGTCGAGACCGTAGTGGAAATGGACGATCAGTTGATGGAAAAATATTTAGAATCCGGGGAGGTTTCCACCGAGGAGATCGTTCGGTGTCTTCGAAAAGGAACGATGGAAAGGAGATTGGTGCCTGCCGTTTGCGGTTCCTCCCTCCGGAATATAGGGATCCAACCTCTTCTGGATGTGGCGGTTTCCTGCTTTCCTTCACCTCTGGAAAAGGGCCCGGTTCAGGGAAAGAATGCCAAGACAGGAGAGCCCGAAACCCGGGAACCCAAAGAAGATGCGCCATACTCTGCTTTTGTGTTTAAGACGATCGCCGATCCCTTTGCAGGAAAGCTAAATCTCTTCAGGGTATATTCTGGATCCGTGAATGCAGATTCTACTCTCTACAACTCCAAAAAGGATGTAAAGGAAAGAATCGCCCAGATTTTCTTATTAGAAGGGAAAAAGCAGAAACCGATAGGCTTCGCCGGCATAGGGGATATCGTGGCGGTTGCCAAATTAAAGGAGACCACTACTGGCGACACATTCTCTGATGAGAAAAAGCCCATTGTATTTGCAGAAACGAAGCTTCCTCTTCCCATGATTTCCTATGCGCTCACCCCAAAGAGCAAAGGGGATGAGGAAAAGATCGCCGCCTCTCTGGCGCGCATCCACGAGGAAGATCCGACGATGATGTTAGGCCGTGACGAACAAACCGGTGAGATACTTCTCTCCGGTGTGGGGCAGACCCATGTGGAGGTCATCGTTGAAAAATTAAAAAGGAAATTCGGAGTGGAGGTGAACCTCAGTGTTCCGAAAGTTCCCTATAAAGAGACAATCCGTGGATCGAAGACAGGTGTGGTCTATCGTCATAAGAAACAGACCGGGGGTCGGGGGCAATTTGCTGAAGTTCATTTCGATATTTCTGCTCTTCCACGGGGAACGGGTTTCGAATTTGAGAATGCCCTCACTGGGATGAACGTCCCAAGGAATTTTGTTCCAGCCGTGGAGAAGGGAATCGCCGAGGCGATGCAAAGTGGCGTTCTGGCTGGTTATCCTGTGGTGGATGTGAAGGTCCGTTTTTACGATGGGAAATCTCACGAGGTCGATTCTTCGGAAATGGCCTTCAAGATCGCTGCCATCATGGCCTTTAAGAAAGGGGTTCAGGAAGCCAATCCAGTGCTTCTTGAACCGATTATGAAAGTGGTGGTCACGGCGCCGGATGAGAACATCGGTGATGTGATCGGCGACCTCAACAGCCGCCGGGGAAGGGTTTTGAGAGTCGATGCCAAAGGAAATTGCCAAATGATCGAAGCCAATGTCCCCATGTCAGAAATGCTGAAGTACGCTCCGGATCTCAATTCCAAAACAGGTGGCCGGGGAACCTTCACCATGGAATTTTCCCATTATGAGGAAGTTCCTGCCCAAATGACTGAGAAGGTGGTGGCTCAGGCCAAAAAAGATAAAGAGAAAGAAGGTTAAAAAGGATCATTGAAAATTGCAAAGTACAAAATTAGCAATTCAAAATTAAAAAATTTCATATATTTTGCATTTTACAATTTGCAATTTATATTTTGCACTGATTTTTTATGAAGGCTGTGATCCAAAGGGTTAAATCTGCCCAGGTTTGTGTGAGTGGCCGAGTGACGGGAAAGATTGGTAAGGGCCTTCTGGTGCTCGTCGGTGTGGGAAAAGGGGATGGAGAGAGTGACCTCTCTTTTTTAACTTCCAAGATACCTGAACTTAGAATCTTCGAAGATGCCTCCGGGAAATTTAATCTTTCATTAAAAGAAATAGGTGGGGAGATGCTGATCGTTTCACAGTTCACGCTCTATGGCGATTGTCGGAAAGGTCGAAGGCCTTCTTTCACCGAAGCCGAAGAGTCCACCCTCGCTAAGCATCTTTACGAACAATTCATATCAAAATTGAGAGGACAAGGCATTCCTGTTCAGACAGGGGAATTTCAGGCCAAAATGGAGGTTCATCTTATTAACGATGGACCCGTGACGCTTTTATTGGATAGCAGATAATATTAGAGTTCAAATGTCAGATAAGACTTTAACATTTGCTGTTTGGAATTAGGTTACCAAGGAAATAAACCTCAAACTCCCCTCCCCTGGCGGGAGGGGATTCACCCTGTTAGATAGAACGTTTTCTGGATAACAGGGCTGGATAGAGGACCTTATCTAACAGGATGAAGGGGAGGGGGAATTTAGCTTTCTTATCCACCCCCACC
>PEUO01000173.1 GCA_002780715.1 Deltaproteobacteria bacterium CG03_land_8_20_14_0_80_45_14 | reverse complement strand
AATGACATTACGAAAGTCCCCAGTTGTCATTCTGACCCCGTATTTAATACGGGGGAAGAATCTCAATAGTTTGTGAACTCACCGAGAATTGCTGGATAAATTCTTTCCTATTGTATGATGACCTCATTGACTTTATGATGAAGGGAGTATAATTTTATAATTGCTTGACTTAGTATTTCATTATGTATTATTATACACATAACAAAACACATAAAAGAGAAGAATATGGAACAGGTTAGAGTCAACCTTACATTGGAAAAAGAAGTTTGGAAGGCCTTCGATACGCTCGTACCGCAAAGAAAGAAAAGTAAAATGATCAATGAATTGTTAAAAAAGGAAATCGAAAAAATCAAACGACGGAAAGAAGAAAAGGCCTTGGCTTCGGCTTTTGAGGAAGCAGCAAAGGACAGAGAACGCCTTGCGGTATCAGATGAATGGAACTTCCTTGACAGAGAAGAGTGGGACTAAATGAATCAGGGAGATGTTTATCTCGTTAATCTTGATCCAGCCATTCAAACAGAAGTTGGTAAAAAAAGGCCGGGACTCATCATCTCAATCAATGCAATGAATCATAACTCGCCACGACTAATTATTGCTCCCATCACATCAGGCGTTGGGAAAATATATCCTTTTGAGGTACTTGTCCCTGCCGGTGTCGGAGGACTGGAAAAGGATTCTAAAATCATGCTCGACCAAATGAGAAGCCTTGATAAGAGAAGATTAGTCAAAAAGATTGGCATCATAGAAAAAGATCTCTTGGTTATAGCCTGTACTATCGCGCAAAAGCTCATTTCTGCAGGATAATCCCTGCCTACCTTTAGCCACCCAAGAAAGTGGGAAAGCTCTAAATTGCATAAGAAAGAAGTCAACCCTTCGACTCCCCAGAATAAATGCTGGGGCTTGCCTTCGACCCGAGACTTCGGCGAGCTCAGTCGAGCCGCTCAGGCCGAGGGGCTCAGGGTTGACCCTGAGCGGTGCTTATTCACCCCGCCTTCAAAGGCGGGGCTTGGCGCCGCCGAATGGGTCAAAAAGTGATAGCCAAGACGATGGCTACCGGGATCCTATCAGCCATTGAAGATTTTAAGAATGGAAGGTCTAAGAAAGGAAGAATCCCTGAGCTCTGGGATGGCAAAGCCTCTGAAAGAATCGTCAATATTCTTCTTGGCCGTCCGTATGAGCCTTTTCAAAACAGATTGGCGGTAAAGAAAGAGAATTGAGATAATAAATCCACCAGGAAGAGAGTCGTTTTTTGTGAAACTATTGGAGGTTTAAGGGGGGTAGCCCTGATACTTTCTCGCTTTCTTAGGAAAGTGAGAAAGCTAAAATAAGACATTAGTACCAAATTTCATAAATTTGAACCTGTTTGATTCTTAGAATCAGAAAGTATCAAAATATTGGTTGTAAAAGAGCTGCGGAGAGGATTCACTTTTGTCCTTGAAATGGAAAAGATGCTATTAATGATGAAAGGCTAAGTGGGGGGAGGAATGATGACACGAGAAAAACTGCTTTCTCGGATTAGCATTAATCCTAAGATCTGCTTCGGAAAGCCCTGTATTAAGGGACACCGCATATGGGTCTCTCTGATATTGGATCTTCTGGCCAGCGGGATGCCTGTTAAAGAAATACTCGATCAATACCCTGGGTTAGAAGAAGATGATATCTTGGCCTGCATCGCCTACGGGGCAGAGATGGCACGGGAAAGGGTTGTGGAGATTCCCCCGGAGTCTCAGTCTTGAAGCTGAAACTCGACGAAAATTTGGGGGTGAGCTGCGCAAAACTTTTGCGTGAGGCTGGCCACGATGTTGCTCTCGTATCAGAAGAAGGTCTAAGCGGCGTTGAAGATGAAATTCTGATCTCGGCCTGTAAATCTGAAAAACGAGTTTTGGTAACACTCGATCTTGATTTTGGGAATCCTCTACTATTTAAACCTTCTTTGTATGAAGGCATTGTGGTCATTCGACTGCCTTCCCATCCCACCCTTTTGGACTTTACCAAAGCCATAAAAATACTGATCGCTGGCCTTAAAAAGGAGAAGATTCGGGGAGAACTCTGGATTGTCCATCATGGAAGAATTCGAATATTCCAGGAGGAATAGACCAGAGATTATTCGCCCATGCATCAAATCATCCAAAACATCCGTAACGGTAAGTTAAGCGTGGTTGAGGTGCCGAACGGATTTACTTCAGTTTGCCAAAGCGGGCGCCCAGGTCATTGGCATTGACCTTACTCCCCGATCCATAGAACTTACCTCGAGACGGTTCGAATTGTATGGAACGGAAGGCAGTTTTGAAATGGGGGATGCAGAGAATTTAAGCTTTATAGATGAAACATTTGATTTGGTTTACTCCCATGGTGTTCTCCGCCATTCCCCAAAAACACAAAAAGCCGTAGAAGAAATTTACCGACCCCGTCCTCTTGATTATGTTTTAGGAAGGGTTATGGGTTGGGCCTTATATATCATCGCGGTTAAATAGATAAATCGGCCAAGCCCCGACCTCTGGAGGCGACATAGTCTAAGCCTGAGACCTTAATGCTCAAACCTCCCGCCTGTGCTGAAGCTCCGGCGGGCAGGCAAAGCTCAAGTCCTTTGAACTTCCTGACTTAATTTTTAAGTCAGAGACTAAATCGAAAACTAAAAAATCAGAAAGCTCTATTCTGAAAGCATAAGGATAGCCTCAATGAGATAATCATATGAAAATTTTTGTGCTAAATTCGCCTTGACGAAAACTCAAAGAAGTCGTATATTTAGCAATTAAGCGCCTGTAGCTCAGATGGATAGAGCTACGGACTTCTAATCCGTGGGTCGGAGGTTCGAATCCTCTCAGGCGCGCCATAGCCTTTAACAATGCAAATTGCAAAATTAACAATACAAAATTAGCAATGTGGTTAAATTTTTAATTGATAATTGCTAATTGACCATTTTGCAATGATCTTTTCGATGGTGAGTGTAGCTCAGTTGGATAGAGCACTGGGTTGTGGCCCCAGTGGTCGAGGGTTCGAGTCCCTTCACTCACCCCAAAGCGCCCGTAGCTCAGTTGGATAGAGCGTCGGACTTCGAATCCGCAGGTCGTCCGTTCGAGCCGGACCGGGCGCGCCCTAAACCATGCAAGGTTTAGGGCTGCCCTGAACTCGACGTAGTTCAGGGCGCCACATGAAGAACAAATGAAAATTATAAAGTTAACAATGCAAAGTTAGCAGGGCTTTTGAATCTTATTAAGTCATTCAATTGCTAATTGATCATTGTTAATTGATTACTTTGCAATGATCTTTGACTGGAGGGAGCCGTTAGCTCAATAGGTAGAGCAACTGACTCTTAATCAGTAGGTTGCCGGTTCGATTCCGGCACGGCTCACCAGTTACGCTTAGAAAATAAAAGTCAATGGTCGAGAGGCTAAGGTGAAGATGCCCGTTTCGGTTAAGGGTTACATCTATGATTCTTTAAATAATTCTTTTAGTCGTGACCCTTTGACCTTACACCAAACTGGCTTCGTAACCTTAACCCAAAGACGATTTTCATTGTTTTCAGCCTGCTGAAGTATGCCGGCAGACGGGTCTGCGGCCGGGGTGGCGAAATTGGAATACGCGCGAGACTTAGGATCTCGTAGTCGAGAGACTGTGCGGGTTCGAGTCCCGCCCTCGGCACCATATTAAATCCAGTGATCAGTAACCAGTGACCAGTGATCAGTAACCAGTTATCAGTGAGCAGAAAATTGTAAGCAGTTTTTAATCTCCGAATGACCCGATAACTCAATGACTTATAAGGATGATGAATGAAAGCCAGCGTTGAAGAGATCAGTTCGATTAAGAAAAAGGTATCGATAGAAATTTCAGAAGATCAGGTCGCCAAAGAAGTTGATTCCTTCTATACAGATTTGGGGAAGAAGGCCAAGATCAAAGGGTTTCGGCCTGGAAAGGTTCCCAGGAACATCTTGGAGAGATATTTCAAAGATTATGTTAAAGCAGAGGTCATCCAGAAACTGATTGAGGATACCTATTCACAAGCCCTCTCAGAGACCGATCTCCATCCAGTTTCCCCACCTGTCATTGATCCTGGAGAATTTGAGGGTGGAAAACCGTTCGAATATTCTGCTGTGATTGAAGTCAAACCTGATATCAAATTGGAAGGATATACAGGATTGAAGATCGAAGGGAAAAAAGAAGAAGTGAAAGACGAAGAAGTAGAGGATCGGTTGAAAGCCCTCCAAAACCTTCATGCCAATTTAAAAACCGTTTCGGAGGCCAGACCTATCCAGACTGGAGATTATGTCATCGTCGATTATGAGGCGGGTGTGGGTGGTAAACCCTTGGAGGGAGGAAAAGCCGTCGATTTTACGGTAGAAGTGGGAAGCGGACAATTCATTCCGGCTTTTGAAGAGAAGTTAATCGGGTTGAGGCCGGAAGAGGAGAAAGAGATTGAGGTCTCCTTCCCCGAGGATTACGGATATCAGAAGTGGGCTGGGAAGACGATTTCATTTTATGTTAAGATCAAAGAGATCAAAGAAAAAATCCTTCCCCCTTTGGATGATGAATTTGCGAAAGATTTAGGTGATTATTCATCCTTCGAAGAATTAAAATCGAAATTGAAAGGAGAGATTGAGAAGGAGAAGGAGCTATCATTAGAACGGCAGTTAAAAGATCAGGTGGTAGATCAATTGCTCGAAACGAACCCTTTCGACGTTCCTGGAAGTTTAGTGGAGGAACAGGCCAAGGCCTTGGTTTCGGATACGAAGTTGAGACTGGGGGCTCAAGGGGTGGCCCTCAAAAATTTGGGCATTTCGGAGGAGAAACTTCAAGAGGATTACCGAACCATGGCCCAGAAGCAGGTCAGGTCCTTTCTCATCCTTGAGAAGATCGCGGGTCAGGAAGGGATTTCGGTTACTGATGAAGAAGCGGATGATCGTCTCAGAGAGATGTCAGAGAGAATGCATCAGAAATTCGATGTGGTAAAACGATATTACGAAAAGAATGGGCTCCTTCCCGAAGTGAAGGCCGGGATCGTCCGGGATAAGACATTAAATTTTCTGCTTGAGAAAGCGAACATTAACTATGTTTGAGGGGAAAAAAGATGACACTGATACCGATTGTAATTGAAAGGGATGGAAGAGGCGAAAGAGCCTACGATATCTATTCCCGTCTTTTAAAAGAGCGAATCATTTTTGTTGGGACAGCGATCGATGATGATGTCGCCAATCTGGTGATTGCCCAGATGCTTTTTCTGGAATCAGAAGATCCTGACAAGGATGTCCATCTCTATATCAATTCCCCAGGGGGGATTGTCACCTCTGGGCTTGCTATCTATGATACCATGCAATATATTCGGCCCAAGGTTTCGACATTATGCATGGGACAGGGAGCCAGCATTGCGGCTCTGCTTCTGGCAGCAGGGGAGAAGGGAAAACGGTATGCCCTTCCTCATTCGAGGATCCTGATTCATCAACCCATGGGAGGTTTTCAGGGACAGGCCTCTGATGTGGACATCCAGGCGAGGGAGATCCTGCGGCTTCGAGAAGAACTAAATCGGATTATGATCAAACACACTTCTCAGCCATTGGAACGGATCCAGGCTGATACGGATCGAGATTTTTATATGACTGGCCATCAGGCGAAGGAATACGGTATTGTTGATGAGGTGGTCATCCAGCGTCCCGTCCGATCTCTAGGGTAGTCCTCAAGGGGGACAGAAAGGAGAAGATGATGAAGGCGAACGGAGGGAATTATGGGGCCGTCTTACATTGTTCTTTCTGTGGAAAAAGCCAGGATGAAGTGCGAAAACTCATCGCCGGCCCCACAGTCTACATCTGCGATGAGTGTATCGAACTTTGTAATGAGATCATTGTAGAGGAGACCGAGGAACGGTTTGTCCCGGGAAGACTGACCGTACCCAAACCCATGGAGATCAAGGCCAAGTTGGATGAATATGTCATCGGGCAAGAACATGCGAAGAGGATCCTGTCGGTAGCGGTCCACAATCATTATAAGCGGATTGATTCTCGTGTTGCATCAGGAGATGTAGAACTTCAGAAGTCGAATATCATCCTCATCGGACCCACCGGATCCGGGAAAACGCTCCTTGCCCAGACGCTTGCCCGAATTCTTGACGTTCCCTTCACGATTGCTGATGCCACCTGTCTGACGGAAGCAGGGTATGTGGGCGAGGATGTGGAAAATATTATTCTGAGCCTTCTTCAGGCGGCCGATTATGATATCGAACGGACTCAGAAAGGAATCGTCTATATTGACGAGATCGATAAGATCTCGAGAAAATCGGACAGTCCCTCCATCACACGAGATGTTTCAGGCGAGGGGGTGCAGCAGGCCCTTCTGAAAATCATCGAAGGGACTGTTGCGAGTGTCCCTCCGAAAGGAGGTCGCAAACACCCTCAACAGGAATTCATTCAGATCGATACGACCAACATCCTCTTCATCTGCGGAGGGGCCTTTGTCGGGCTGGAAAAGTTAGTTGAACAACGGATCGGAGGGAAGACCCTGGGATTTGGGGCGGATATCAAGTCCCAACATGAGCGGGACATGGGAGAGTTACTGAGAGAGGTTCAACCAGAGGATCTTTTGAAGTTTGGGTTGATTCCGGAGTTCATCGGGAGACTTCCGGTCATTGCTACCCTGGATGAGCTTAGTATTGATGCTTTAGTAGATATTTTGAAAAAACCCAAGAATGCCTTGTTGAAACAGTATCAAAAGCTCTTCGAATTTGAAAATGTTAAACTTCGATTTACTGAGGGGGCTTTGATGTCTATTGCCAAGGAGGCCATCAAGCGAAAATCTGGAGCACGGGGTCTTCGTGCGATCATGGAAAACACCATGTTGGATGTGATGTATGAGATTCCTTCTCAAAGCAACATCCGTGAATGTATTATCAGTGAAGAGGTGGTTCTCCATCACGAAAGCCCGCTTCTCCTTTATGAGAAAGAGGTTGAGGCCGCCTGAGCTTGACCCTTCGACTGCGTCCAACCTCTCCTCTTAGGGCAGGGTGAAAGGCTTGCTCAGGGTCAACCCTGAGCAAATTCTCCGACCAAAGGTCGGGGAGAAGCCGAAAGGGTTGACATTGGAAGGGCGATTCCATAAAATTAGCCCTGCAAGGGAGGGCGGATAGCTCAGTTGGGAGAGCGCCGGCCTTACAAGCCGGAGGTCGCAGGTTCAATCCCTGTTCCGCCTACCAACCGATTTTGCAAATGCAAAATCGGAGTTGTGAGTTATAAGTAAGGAGTGATGAGTTTAAATATTTTGGTTTAGGTATTTATTTGCAATTAAACTCAAAACTGCGAACTCATAACTCTAAACTAAATCAGGGGGCGTAGTTCAGCTGGTTAGAACGCCGGCCTGTCACGCCGGAGGTCGCGAGTTCGATCCTCGTCGCTCCCGCCACAAATATAAAGGGGTTAGCAGGTTATGCTAACCCCTTTTTTATTAATAATTTTTTAAAGCGCCCGTGACTCCCCATCAAGTCATCCGGTCATTCTTCCCAGAGGGGTTGATTTGGGCTGGGAAATCATATAAATTACGATCCATGGAGAAGGTTGCCTTCCTTTTTTGTGTCCATGATCACCAGCCTGTTGGAAATTTCTTACATGTCTTAGAAAATGCTTATGAGAAAGCCTACCTTCCCTTCATCGAAGTCCTCAAGAAATATCCATTGATGAAGATTTCCATTCACTATACCGGGACCCTCTGGGATTTTTTTAAAGATCATCACCCAGAATTTTTAGAAACGTTAAGAGAGTTGGTCAAAAAAGGCCAACTGGAGATGATGACCGGTGGGTATTATGAACCCATTCTGGCCGTTATCCCCGATACGGACAAAGTTGGACAGATCAAAAGGTTGACTCAAACCATTGAGGAAGAAATGGGAGTAACTCCCCAGGGGATGTGGCTGGCAGAAAGGGTCTGGGAACCCCATCTTCCGAAATATTTGAGGGAAGCGGGTGTAGAGTATATTACCATCGATGACTACCACTTCAAGAAATCCGGATTGAGAGAAGAGGACTTGTATGGGTATTATTTAACAGAAGAGGACGGGAAGGTTATAAAAGTATTCCCAGGAAGCGAAACTTTGCGATACCTCATCCCCTTCCATCCCCCAGAAGAAACCTTAGAGTACCTCTCCCGGCTTCGAGGCTCCTCTTGTGCAGCTATTTTTGCCGACGATGGTGAGAAATTTGGGATCTGGCCTTCTACCTACCATTCGGTCTATGAAGAGGGTTGGTTAGAACGGTTCTTCGAATTGATTGGAAAAAATTTGGATTGGATTGAACCGATGCCTCTTGGAATCTACGCCAATCGGGAGAAACCTCTCGGGAGAATCTATCTCGCCTGCTCCTCGTATATGGAAATGGATGAGTGGAGCCTTCCCACAGAGGCAATGGTGGAATATGGCAAGGTCGTTGAAAGACTTAAGGAGTCGTCTGAGGGAGGGCAGATCAGAAGATTTATCAAAGGTGGATTCTGGAGAAACTTCTTTGCAAAATATCCTGAATCAAACGATCTCCATAAAAGGGTCCTCCATCTTCGAGAGAAAATCGGGGATAAGAAAAAAAGGACTGTTCCTAAAAGCCAAGATCCCTTACTATATCTTCATCAGGCCCAGTGCAATGATGCTTACTGGCATGGAGTTTTTGGGGGGCTATATCTTCCTCATCTTCGCCATGCCCTTTATGAAAATCTGATCAAGGCAGAAGCCCTTTTTGATCGAAAGATGCATCGAGAGAAAGAATGGATTGACTTGGAGAGATTGGATTTCAATGGGGATGGGGATGAGGAAGTAATTCTAAAGAATCCGGAGATGGTTCTCCTTTTCAGCAGCCGGGGTGGAAGCCTTTTAGAAATGGATGATCGGTCAAAGGCCTTCAATATTCTCGGGACCCTTACCCGAAGGAAAGAGGGCTATCATCACAACTTATTGGAATCCCGTGTACAATCATCGAGAGATGAGGCATCGACGGCCAAGACGAAAACCATCCATGAGATTTTTGATTCGAAGGAAGAGGGTTTAGATCAATATTTATATTTTGATGGATATCGAAGAGCCTCGTTCCTGGATCATTTCATTGCTGAGCCGATGGATTTTGAATCATTTCGAAGATGCCAATATCAAGAGGAAGGGGATTTTCTTAAGGAGCCTTATGAGATTGAGGTAAGAAAAAAGGGAAAGTATCAGGAAGTTTTTTTTACTCGATCGGGGAGCCTTTGTAAGGACGAGAAGAGAGATCAGATTAAGATAGAAAAAAGTTTTTCGATTCCAACCCATCAAAGGGTAGTAAAAACCTCTTATCAAATTACTTATAAAGGGGAGAAGGGGAAAACAAACTTCGGCATTGAGTTGAATATCAATCTCTTAGCCGGAGATGCGCCAGATCGGTATTACAACATACCAGGACGTTACCTTGAAGACCGAAAGTTAGCAAGCATAGGGGCATTAAACGATATTACAGAGGTTCACTTGGTTGACGAATGGAACAAGTTGAAAGTGATTTTAAAAACGGACAAAAGTTGCAATCTCTGGCGTTTTCCTATTGAGACTGTTTCGCTCTCGGAAAGTGGGTTCGAAAGGATTTTTCAAGGTTCGAGCCTGCTCCTTTACTGGCCTTTGGAATTAGAAACGGGAGGGCAGTTTGAGGTCACTGTTGAATTAGGGATTCAGTCTCTGTGAGTGAAGCGGACGGATAACTCGAATGACAGCGAATTTGACGAATTATATTCCATTTCAATAATATTCGATATATTCGTTATCATTCGTTCTATTTGTTTATCATTTTAAGGAGGAGATAAGATGGAAAAGAAAGAGAAGCCCTTGGAGAAGATGACCGCCAAAGAACTGAGGGAGATGGCCCTCGGGTTGCCTGGAATCCATGGCGTCCACGCAATGAAAAAAGAGGAGTTGATCACAGCCATTCGGGCAGCCAAAGGCATACCTGAGCCGGAACCCAAGAAAGAGAAACGTATTATTGCTAAGAAAGAGAAAGTGGTTTTAACCGTCGCAGAGTTGAAACGGAAGGTGAAGGAGCTGAGAGCAAAAAGAGAGGAGCTCCTCCAACAGAGAAATTTGAAAATGGCTCAGATTTTTAGAAAGCGAATCAGCCGATTGAAAAAG
>PEUO01000048.1 GCA_002780715.1 Deltaproteobacteria bacterium CG03_land_8_20_14_0_80_45_14 | reverse complement strand
CCGCTCCATCCTGGGTGACTACTTCAAGGGTGCTTATTGAATTGCATTCCCATTGCGGTTTTGATATATTAGGTTAGTCTCATTATGGGAGTGATTCAAATTTTCTTTAAAAGTGTCAGCCTGATCAGGGCCTATTTAAAAAAGGAATGGGTGACCCCAGACACCAGACATGGTTTAACACTCGTGGGGAGACAAACCTCGATTGAAGGAGGGATTAGCTAATGGTAGTCTATGTAGTTTTCTGCAAGGATTTCGAACATAGGAAAGGTGAATTAATGGGTATGTTGGTTGAGAGAAGGAATGATATGAGGGGACAAACCCAATGGGAATCTGGATTAAAATGGGCAAGGTTGGCTTTTGGTCATTTGGTGAAAGATAAAAAAGACATCTTTGTTTTCCCAAAAGAGATGGAAATAAATGATGATGAGGGATTGCTTGTAGAGAAAGGGATATTTAGTAAGGAAGAGTTTTTGGAAGTGATGAAGACGATAGACCAAGAGATGAAGATGAGAAAGAGAAAAGAATAGGAATTAGCTTCAGGGTTGATACTTTAGATAATGATTGACAACCAGGAAAGAAATTCAGGGTTAGGTCTTCCAATATCACATTTCAAAAAGATATGGGCTCAAAATTTTATTCTTGACAATTGGTAAATAATTGACAATCGGGATCATCCAGTCCCATGTATGGAATGCTAGGCCTATACAGTTGACAATGCTAATGAACCTTAATGGGAAAAGGCACAGATCTGAGGAAGTGGTTTGGGAGGAAGGATTGTGAATCGGGATCGGCTTGAAAGACTTGCTGCGGAGAAGCGATTCATCCCGGGCATTTATAATTACTGTGATCGATGGTGTGAACATTGTCCGCAGACCTCCCGCTGCTTGAATTTCTCCATTTCGGAGGAGGAATTCTCGGATCCTGAAGCGCGGGATATTAGGAATGAGGCATTCTGGAATAAATTGTCGGGAATCCTGGCGGAAACTCTGGAGCTGCTGAGGGAGAGTGCGAAAAAATGGGGGATAGAACTCGAGACTTTGGTTTCAATGGATGATATAGAAAATATAAAGACGAAGGATGTGGCTGTGGAGAAACATCTGCTTTGCCGCGCCGCTAAGAGGTACAGCGAATTGGTGGAAGATTGGTTCAGAGGGAGAGAAACGCTCTTGTTTGAAACTGCAGCCGCCGCAAGAGAGGGAGTAAATCTCGAGGAAGCCTTCGAGGTGATCCGGTGGTATCAATACTTTATCTGTGCTAAGGTCATGCGAGCCGTCCGGGGAAGGATCGAGGAGGAAGAAGAGAGATGCGATGAATTCGCAAGTGATTCGGATGGCTCAGCCAAGATTGCACTCATTGCTATGGACCGTTCGATCGCCGCTTGGGCAGTGATTCGCCACTATATCACCGACGGGGCTAAGGGAGTCATCGATGTCATCGCCTTTCTTGACGGTTTGAGGCAAGCCGTGGAGAAAGCATTCTCCAGTGCGAGATCATTTATTCGGCCTGGATTCGACAAAATCGATCTAAACGGGTAGGAAAAAGGAATCAAATGTGTAAAGAAATTGGGACCGGTTTTCAGATTTACATTAAAAAACAATGCACTCTTCGCCTGCCTACCGCAGGCAGGCAATGACCGCTTTATTAAGTCGTTCACTGTAGATACAAATTAATCTCTTTAATTAAAAGAAGGAGGGAATCTATTTGATCAGAAAATTATTGTCCTCTCTCGCGGCGAGACTGAAAGGCTCTCCCAAAGTGGTCGGGGAGATCATGTATGGACTGATGTTCCATGAGATGGTTCTGGTAATGAAGAAGGAAAGAGGCCGCCTGGATAACCTTTTTATGCTGGTCATCTTTGGAGATCTGATCGGTCTTCCTCTACTTCCACCTTATTATTCTTTGCGACTCCTGCCACATATCATTCCTTCTCTTAAAACATGGAAAAGGGGGGTTCTGAGAGAAAAAGATCTGACCGATTTTGTAGCGCATGATCTTTGAAAGGTTGGCCCTACCCAATTACTACACGCATAGCGCATGGCGCATAGCGTAAAGAATACCACCCATGAAACAAAAAGCATGGAGCACAGCGTTAAACTGGTCAACGAGTTACAGGCAGATTGATTCCAAATTAACGTATCAACAACCTTTGTAGCCGCAACCTTTAGGTTGCGGCATTTTCGCTCCGGTATTTGCCGGAGCGGCTACCGTTTTTAACAACCACCTCCTGACAACAAATTTCTATTTCAACCTAATTTATTCAAGGCTTCTTCGATTCGGTTCAATCCTTCCTTGATATCCTCCATAGAAGTCGCATAGGAAAGCCTCTCAAAGGGATCGGCGCCGAATTCAACTCCTGGGACAACAGCCACTCTCGCCACATCTAAGAAAAAGTCAGCCAAGTGCGTGGAATTTTCAATCTTCTTCCCCTGAAATGACTTTCCGTAATAAGAAGAGAAATTTGGAAAGACATAGAAAGCCCCTGCCGGCTTATAACAAGATACTTCTGGAATCTTATTTAAACGATCCACGATATAATTCCGCCTCTGGCCAAAGGCAGAAACCATTTTTTCGACTTCGCTCTGTGAACCAATGAGCGCTTCTACAGAAGCCTTCTGGGCAATGGAGGTGGGGTTAGAGGTGCTTTGGCTCTGGATATTGTTCATGGCTGAAATAATCTCATCAGCTCCTGCGGTATAACCGATTCTCCAACCAGTCATGGCGTAGGTCTTAGCAACCCCATGAACAATAATCGTTCTTTTCTTTATTTCATCACTTAGAGAGGCAATGCTGGTGAATTCAAAACCATCATAGACAATCTTTTCATAGATCTCATCCGAGATGACAAAAAAGTTTTTTGAAATTGAAACCTCTGCAATCTTCTCTAATTCTTTTTTGGAGTAGGCGCTTCCAGTAGGATTTGATGGGCTATTAAGAATGAAAGCTTTCGTTTTCGGGGTAATAGCCTTTTTCAATTCCTCTGGTGTGATCTTAAACTCATTCTTTTCTGTTGTTTCAACAATAACTGGCGATGCGTTTGCCAGGGCAACCATAGGAGGATAGGAGACCCAGTAGGGAGCTGGAATGATGACTTCATCTCCTTGATCGAAAATAGCCTGGGCCAGGTTGTAAAAGGAGTGTTTGCCTCCGCAAGAAACGATAATTTCAGATCGTTTATAGGTTAAGTGACTATCCCTCTGGAATTTTTTAATAATTGCGTCTTTTAATTCGTCAATGCCTCCCACAGGGGTATATTTGGTGAAACCCTCATCAATGGCTTTCTTTGCAGCCTGCTTGATGTTTTCTGGAGTGTCAAAATCAGGCTCGCCCGCGCCAAAACTGATGACATGGATACCCTGGGCCTGCATTGATTTGGCTTTGGCATTGATAGCAAGGGTAGGGGAAGGTTTGAGACTTTTAGCTCTATTGGAAAGAACGTTCATTTTTATACCTCCTTAAAGAGGATCTCTGATATCTTATTAATCCTCTCCACACCTTTAATCTCCTGAGGCATGAGAGGGACTTCTATCAATCCAATCCTGTGAGAATATTGGTTCTTCAATATCTGAATGTAGTGCTGTTGCATTTCCTTTCTAATTTTATGAAATTCGCAGTCTGCTTGTTGGATGATATAATTGACGATCAAATGGTTTACCCTGAGTTCATATTCATCAAAATCTTTAATGATCCTCTCGGTCTGTCTCACACCAAGAGCTTCCGGAATGGTCACAATGATGAAGTCAGATTTTTGAGGATCTCGAATAAAATTGACCACCTTTTCTGCCAAATCCTCCCATCCGCTAATAATTTCTAATAGAGATCGCTTGCCTTTTCTTAACTTAACACTTTCCTTTAACTTTTCAAAATAACTATATAGATTCATATAAAATTTTGTTGCGGCTTCAAGGTGTTTAAGAAACAGTTGTGGCAGATGTAAGAGCCTCAGGGTGTGGCCGGCTGGAGCTGTATCCCAGACCACTAAATCATATTGCCCACCTTCGACTAACTCCAAAATGTAATTGAGCATGTATTCTTCTTCAATTCCGGGCGCTCCTCCAATATAGTCAACAAAATCATAATCGAGCGAGGTAAAAGATGATAAGACTTCATAGATTTCCGGGCCAAATCTGTCCTTCCATTTTTTCAAGACGACATCAGAACTGATCTCAATTCCATATAAGTCCTTCGTATTTTTAATGGGTTTCTCTTGATCTCCAATCTCCATCTCAAAAATGTCGGAAAGGGAGGGGGTGGGATCACTTGAAATGATCAATGTCTTTTTTCCCTGAAGCGAGAAATGGAGGGCAATAGCAGCGGCGCAGGTGGTCTTTCCCACGCCTCCTTTTCCTCCAATCATAATCAGGCGTTTTGGTTCTTTATCCAGTCGTTTTAACGAGGGATTCATCATAACCTTTAAAGGCATTGATTTTAAAGATATTAAACTTTATAATATATTATTTATTTGGTCAAGATATTACATTCTGGCAGCGCTTTTGGAGGAAAATTTTGGCAACAGGAATGATCGAAATCGATTTGGAATTATGTAAAGACTGTAAATTATGTATTTCTGTCTGCCCCCATCGATTGATCGAATCTTCTGATCGAATGAATCAAAAGGGATACTATCCCGCCGTTTTTATTGAAAAACATTTAAAAAGAGAGGGGAGAAAGTGTATGGGATGTGGTCTTTGCGCCATTATTTGTCCGGAAATTGCTATTGAGGTGTATCGTGCCTAAAGTATTAATGCGCGGGAATCATGTCGTCGCAGAATCAGCCGTCCGGGCGGGGTGCCGTTTTTATTTTGGATACCCTATCACACCCCAAAATGAGATTCCTGAATATATGTCCGAGAGGCTCTCCAAACTGGATGGAGGGGTCTTCATCCAAGCAGAAAGCGAGATCGCTTCAATCCATATGGTCATCGGCGCCAGCATGGCTGGAGGAAGAGCGATGACCTCCTCATCGGGGCCTGGAATTAGCCTAAAGCAAGAGGGCATTTCTTTCCTATCCGCTTTGGAGTTACCGGCGGTCATTGTCAATATGAGCCGGGGAGGCCCAGGTCTGGGTAATATCGCTCCTTCCCAATCTGATTATTTTCAGGCCACAAGAGGAGGAGGACATGGGGATTACCGTACCATTGTCCTGGCTCCCAACTCATGCCAAGAGCTTGCTAATTTAACCTATAAAGCATTCGATCTCGCGGATAAATACAGGATTCCTGTCGTGATCCTTGGAGATGGGATGCTCGGACAGATGATGGAGCCTGTTGAATTGCCGCCTGAGGTTCAGATAAAGAAATTACCTCATAAAGATTGGATCCTGACAGGCGCCAAAGGAAGACCCAGTCGATTTCTTCGATCACTCATTTTAGACCCCTTTGAGGAAGAGGAGCATAACTGGAAATTGATGAGGAAATACGAAAGGATCACCAAAGAAGAGACAAAATGGGAAACATCCTTTGCCGATGACGCAAAATTGATGGTGGTTGCCTTTGGAAGCGCAGCCCGAATTGCAAAAGGGGCAATCAAGAGGATGAGAGACGAAGGGCTGAAAGTGGGACTTATCCGACCCATTTCCCTTTGGCCCTTTCCCTATAAAGCCATCAAAGAATTAACGAAAAAAGTAAGGCGCTTCTTTGTATTTGAAATGAACATGGGACAGATGCTGGAAGATGTCAAATTAGCGCTCGAAGGAGACGGAGAGGTCCATTTTTATGGGAGACCAGGAGGGATTATTCTCACCCCTTTAGAAATTTCGAGGGTCATCTCCAGCTACTATTATCAAAAGAGGTTAGGATAAATTAATGAAAAAGGTATTTTCAAGACCAAAGTCTCTCAAAAGAGCTCCCTTTCATTATTGCCCAGGATGTGGACATAGCCTCCTGCATCGAATCATTGGGGAGGTCATCGATGAGATGAACCTTCAAGAAAGAATCATTGGCATCCCACCAGCAGGGTGTGCAGTATTGGCGTACTTTTATTTTGACATTGACATGGGGGAGGCTTCCCACGGAAGAGGGGCAGCATTGGCCACCGGGATGAAGAGGGCGCTGCCGGATCGGGTCGTTTTCACCTATCAAGGGGATGGAGATATCGCTGCCATCGGGACAGCTGAGACCATTCATGCAGCCTCTCGGGGAGAGAACTTCTCCACCATCTTTGTCAATAATGGAGTTTATGGAATGACAGGCGGCCAGATGGCTCCGACAACGATCCTGGGGCAAAACACCACCACTTCACCGGGAGGAAGGGAAGAAAGAAGGGATGGGTTTCCGGTCAATCTTAGCGAAATGCTCGCCGTTGCTAAGGGCAGCGCCTATATTGAAAGGACAGCCGTCAACAGTCCCGCTAATATTTTAAAGACCAAAAAGGCGATTGCGAAAGCCTTTCGTGTTCAAATGGAAGGATATGGGTTTTCACTCATTGAGGTCTTGTCTCCTTGCCCTACCAACTGGAAGATGGAGCCTGTTGAAGCCTGTAAATGGATCGACGAGGTCATGGCCGTCCATTTTCCTCTCGGAGTTTTAAAAGATATCACCGGAGATAAAAAAGATGCTCATTAAAACGATTTTTTCTGGGTTTGGCGGACAGGGAGTGGTCATGATGGGTTACCTTCTGGCGATAGGTGGAATGTATGAGGATAAGAATGTCACCTGCCTGCCTTCTTACGGAGCCGAGGTGAGGGGAGGGACAGCCAATTGCACTGTCGTCCTCTCTACGGAAGAGATCGCCTCGCCGGTTGCTTCAGAACCTGAGTTTGCAGTTCTGATGAATAACCCTTCATTATTTCGATTTCAGAATCAGGTTCAATCAGGAGGAACCATCTTTTTAAATTCAAGCATGATCGAGTCAAGGCCCATTCGCGGGGATTTAGAGATTTATGAAATTCCAGTGAATGACTTAGCCAAACAACTGCACAGCAATAAAGTGTCGAATATGATTATGTTGGGAGCCTTTATCAAAAAAGCTGGGTTGGTTTCTTTGGAAACTATCAATCATGCTCTGAAGGATACCTTTGGCAACAGAAATCCAACGATCTTGAAATCAAATAAGACTGCTTTATTACTGGGATACAATTATTTAGAATGAGAGGAGGAAGATTCGATGTCTGTGAAACAAATTTCTGTCAGTCTGGAAAATGTACCCGGAAAACTCTCCGAGGTGAGTGAGTATTTAGGTGAAAACGGCATTAATATCATTGCCTTAAGTGTCGCCGACACTGCAGATATCAGCGCTATTCGATTTGTGGCGAACGATCCTGAAAAAGCAGCCAATGTATTAAAAAGCCACGGTTATTCGATAAGAATGACCGATGTGTTAGCGGTAGAGACGCCTAACCATCCAGGAGGCTTAAATGCCGTCCTAAAACCCCTTAAAGAAGTCTCCATTAATGTCAACTATCTTTATACCTGCCTTGGGACAGGGGAAAAGACGGTTCTCATTGTGGGTGTGGATAAAATGGAAGAGGCAACGCAGGTATTAAAAAAGAATTGGGTTCATATGTATGATGAGGATCTTTACCGGTTGTAAATAGGTTAGC
>PEUO01000004.1:9501-12308 GCA_002780715.1 Deltaproteobacteria bacterium CG03_land_8_20_14_0_80_45_14 | reverse complement strand
AAATAGGCATAGCAAATTCCAAAGAGAAAGTCCCAGGACTTTTCTCGAAGGAGATAGTAAAACATATTCAGGAATGACATCATACCCATAGCAAAGAGAAACCTCACGATCGTCATCGGGTCATGAAACGAGAGGATCACGAGTAGACCTAAGCTCACGTACCCAATGGGGTACCGAAGATTTGTTACGAATTTATCCAGGAGTGCGATCGCGAGAGCATGGGGGGGTCTCTTCCATATGATCCGCGTTAGGCGGATTTCCTCACGGACGTAGCTCCTATCCCAACGGAGATACATCTTACATAATTTCCTGTACGTCCACGGAACAATCGTACGCACTACAGCAGAACGCTGGTAAACGGTATTATATCCCCGGTCCAGAATATAGTTTGTCAATGCACGATCCTCGCCATAGGTACACTGTCTGCCAAGAAATGTCTGTCCCACCCACTGGTCTAACACCTCACAAACCACCGAACGGCGGTATCCCGCAAGAGCACCTGGGCAACAGTAAACGGTTCCGTAGGTTGACTGGACGGCACGGAGAAAGTCGAATGACAAGACATACCTCACATGAAGCATCTTCGGGATAATCCCCTGGTCCCTGTTATAGGCGATTACCTTTCCCGCGACCGCACCCACCTTGGGATCACGGAAGGGCCCCACCATAGCAAGCAATGTATCCCGGCCGATCACACTGTCAGAATCAATCGTTACGACTATGTCACCGCGTGCCCGGCGAAATCCCGCCTCCAAAGCTGCACGCTTTCCCTGGTTCACCGAAAACTTAAGAGGCGTCACGATATCGGGGTAATTTTGGGCTACAGCCTGGATATGGAACCACGTGTCATCCTTGCTGCCGTCATCCACAACAAAAATCTCCAAACGATCATGTGGATAGAAGGCCGCAGCCACTGAATCAATCGATTTTCTTACCATCGGCCCTTCATTGTAAGCCGGAATAATGACTGTCAGTGATGGGGCATCGGCCATATCGGCCGAAGGAAAGGGCCGATATCGAACCCAGGCTATGCTGCGGATGACGAGAAGTACAATGCCCATTATGCCCCACCACAGGCTCGGACGCACAACTAACTTGGACCAATGAGCCGCCTTGGCAGCCTGAAAGAGGGGTTGAAAAAGACGACCCGTAAATGTCGTGTAGACAACCAATGCGAGTCCAATGATAATCAAAACCCTAAAGACCCACCCTGTGATATCGGAACGCGGTTCGGCGGTGGCAGACTCCTTAACACCCGGTGCCGATGCGACCTCGCCTCCTGAAATATCTTCCTGATTATCACTAAGAACATCCACCTGGTACATTTTCAAATTTTAACTGACAATAACGTCAAATTCAAATTCTTCGAAACTATTTTGGACCTACGGTGGACCATTCCAAAATCGGTGAAGTTGCTGCTTGGCACATATCCCTAATTTTGGTCAACATTTCTCGTGGAGGCAGAACAGAAACGGCTCTGCCTTTTCTTGCATGTTTCTACACCTACTCGTTATCCTTTTGAGCTGGAATCGGGTGAGGACTTGCAGGTATTATTCTCAGCCAACATAATTACTGAAATCCTGGTGGCTCAATTCTCCTTAACACAATAGACGATAGCTCTACTTGTAAAAAGGGGCCTCGATGGTTCCACTATCTGCTATCTATCATCTGTTTCCGATACTTCAAAAAAGCCACGATCTGATTTTCATATATTCAACTGAGATACGTGATACTGATAATTCTCAGCTTTCGGGTGTTGCCAAAATTGTTTAGTTGGTGTAACAGCCAAAAGGTGGTTTGGCACCCTCTGTCAGATTAAGTATCGTTCAGGACAATTTACCTTTTATTCTTTAAGGAGATCCTTCAAAACACCCTTTGACTTCGTTTTCTTGGAGGGTTTCCCTGATTCCTTGGGTTTTTGCTCGAAGAGACGCCTCTCAATCTCTTTCTTCAAGCCGCGACCAAGTTGTTTACTTAAAGCTTCCTCATCAAGATTGACACTAGGCTTATCGGTTGTGCCTTTGATCCTGAGAGGGATGACTTTCCACCCCTGCTCATCATCCAGGAATTTTATGATAGCCAGCCGTCATTTTCAGAAAATTTGGATTTATTTTGACAAGGAATCTGAAGAAGGGCTATTATTGATCTATCAGTGTGAGGTGGGGGTAGGTTAGTTTTATAAATTTCCCTTTAAAAAGAAGGAGGAGGAGAGAGATGGAACTTTTCACTGCAATGAAAGAAAGGCGAAGCTGCCGGAATTTTCTGCCTGAAGAGGTAGAAGAGGCCACAATTGAAAAAATTCTCGAGGCGGCCACTTGGGCGCCGTCTCCACTCAACAGCCAGCCCTGGGAATTTGTTGTCGTCACCAACAAAGAGGCAAAAGAAAAGATCTTTTCTGAAGGCGAAAGATGTCGAAAGTGGGCCCTTGAAAAAAGCGGTTGGAAGTGGTTGGGATCTTATTCGCTCGACTTTTTGCGATCCGCCCCTGTCATCATCTCTGTGATCGGAGATCCTAAGAAGACTGGAGTCGACATGTTTATGGAAGAAGGCTCGATGGGCTATCAAGCAGCCTGCGCAGCAGCTATCCAAAATATGCATCTCGCCGCCCACGCCATGGGTCTTAGCAGCTTGTGGTTTACCTTATTTGATAAGAAAGCCATGAGAGAGATACTTGGCATTGTTCCTGAAAAAACCCCTCTTGCGCTGATCTGCCTTGGAAAGCCAGGAGGTCCCCTTACTCCCGTTCCCCGAAAAGAGGTAAAAGAAAAGACGATTTATATCCGTTGACCATGGTTCGAGTGTTGGAG
>PEUO01000004.1:2048-9448 GCA_002780715.1 Deltaproteobacteria bacterium CG03_land_8_20_14_0_80_45_14 | reverse complement strand
GAGCGAAGCCCTGAACCTAGTATGGTACAGGGCGAAGCGAAGAATCTCAATAGTTTGCGAACTCACCGAGAATTGCTGGCCGAACGGAATTCGAGTTTGGCGCTCGCATTGGATATGTTACGATTCATAGAATTCTATTAAAATTCTAAGGTTGGACATATAAAAATTTAAAGTTACCGGAAACAAAACGAGAACGGGTAATAGAGGATGATGAAAAAGCGATATCAAGTAGTGATTGTTGGAGCTGGTCCATCAGCCATTTTTGCCGCTCTAACCTTGTCGAAGTTTGGCATGAAAGAGTTGGCCATTTTTGAGAGAGGGAAGGATATCGATAAAAGGAAAAGAGGGAGAGGAATGGAACTCCTGTGTGGGTGGGGAGGAGCAGGCGCCTTCAGTGACGGTAAGCTCACTCTTTCACCAAAGGTAGGTGGGTTTTTAGGCGACTTTATTCCCCAGAGCCAATTGGTGAATCTCCTCAGAAAAGCTGACGAGATCTATCTCTCATTTGGCGCCCCGAAAGAAGTCTTCGGTCAATCCTCTGATAAAACTGAAGGCCTATACCAGGAAGCGAAACTGGCAGGATTAGAATTCATTCCCATGGAAATCAGACATCTGGGAACTGAAAACTGCGTGCCTCTTTTGAAGAAGATCCGAAATGCCTTGGAGAAAAAAGTGGACATCTTCTTTAATACCCCAGTAAAAGAGATTCTCGTTCAGAATGGAAAGGTCCTTGGGGTATTGCTTGAGAACGGGACCCAGGTGAAAGCTGACTGTGTGATTTGTGGTCCAGGCCGTGTGGGAGCACAATGGACCAAGAATGAAGTGCAGCGTTTGGGAATCCCTTCTATGCCAAGTCCGGTCGATATAGGAGTTCGTGTGGAGGCCTCTGCCTCCATTCTTCAAAAACTTACAGACATCGCCTATGAGGCAAAATTAATTTATGTTTCCAAAACCTTCGATGACAAGGTTCGGACTTTTTGTATGAATCCTTTCGGAGAGGTGGTTACAGAAACGATTGATGAGATTGTGACAGTCAATGGCCATAGTTACGCTAACAAAAGAACTGAGAATACCAATTTTGCCATCCTCGTTTCCAATACCTTTACCGACCCCTTCAACGACCCCATTGGTTACGGGAAGCATATTGCGAGATTGGCTAACCTTCTTGGAAATGGAGTGATCATTCAGAGATTGGGAGATCTACTCGATGGGAGGCGATCTACCCCGGAACGGATCAACCGGTGTATCACCCAGCCTACACTTCCTTCGGCCACTCCAGGGGACCTCAGTTTTGTCCTTCCCTATCGACATTTGAAGAGCATCATCGAGATGCTTGAGGCATTGGATCGAATAACTCCCGGCATTTTCTCCAGGCACACTCTCCTTTATGGAGTGGAGGTAAAGTTCTACACCAATCGGGTAAAAATCTCAACAGCCTTAGAAACGGACATAAAGAATTTCTTCCTGATCGGTGATGGAGCAGGGATTACGCGGGGGTTGATGCAAGCTTCGATCAGCGGGATATTGGCTGGAAATGAAATTTTGAAAAGAATGGGCGAAGAACAGGCTTTGTAGACGGTAACACATTCTTGTCATTCCGCGCCTGCCTGCGGTAGGCAGGAAAGCAGGAATCCAGTCTTTTTAGTGAGTTCTGGACTCCCGCTCCCCGCTTTCGCGGGGACAAGTTTACCCCTGCGGAGGCAGGGGCGGGAGTGACAGCATTATTGAGTTTTTCAAAAGCCTGTGTAGTTCTGACACCCTGGTCCTTAACCCTAAGACTGGAGTTGCGCCTACACTCTACCCTTTCTAAATAATTATCGAACAGTAATTATCATCTGAGGACGTAAGGGAAAATCTCCCTATGGTTCAATCTTTGTGCCCAACACTTTCAAGAACTTCGCCAGCCACTCAGGATGGGCTGGCCAGGCGGGTGCGGTGACGAGGTTGCCATCCACATGAGCCTTATCCACTGGTATGTCAACGTACTTGCCGCCCGCAGTTTTCACATCGGGCCCCACTGCTGGATAAGCTGAACATGCTTTGCCCGCAATTACCCCCGCCGCCGCCAGGACTTGCGCGCCATGACAAATGGCAGCAATAGGCTTATTCGCCTTGGAAAAGTGCCGAACCGCCTCAAGTACCTTCTCGTTCAGGCGAATGTATTCCGGCGCTCGTCCACCAGGGATCACCAGGGCATCATAGGTTTCTGGCTTGACCTCATCAAATGTTGCGTTCAGTGTGAAGTTGTGACCCGGCTTCTCGCTGTAGGTCTGATCTCCCTCAAAATCATGGATCGCTGTCCGAACCCTATCGCCAGCTTTCTTTCCAGGACAAACGGCATGGACGGTGTGCCCAACCATCAGCAATGTCTGAAAAGGCACCATCACCTCATAATCCTCTACGAAATCACCAACGATCATTAAGATTTTCTTCGCAGCCATGTTAAACTCCTTTCTTTAGGTTTACAAAAAATGTTGTCAATTGGAAAAGGGTTACATCTATATTTTCTGAAGTTTTTCAGCGATCCAAACCTTAATAATCGATTGCCGCGTTACCCCAAGCCGGAGGGCCTCTTTATCTAATGATTCAATCATCCATTTAGGTAAGTCCACATTCACCCTTCTTTGATCCCTTCCAGGTCTGGATGCACGAGAGAGATCCAAAAACTTCGAAATATCCTCCCCCTTATCAAACTTCTTATCCAGTTCTTTAGCTTTCATAAAATTCTGCCTAGCCATATTTGGCCTCATCCTTCCATCCAGTTGGTGATTTGAAGACCTTCAATTCTTTTAAAATGCCTCACATTATTCGTGACCAGCGTTAAGTTATGGGCAAGAGCACAACAGCCAACAACAAGGTCAAAATCGTCTAACGGAGTCCCCTCCTTTTCCAGACGGACTTTTTCCCGCCCAAATATTTCCGCAACCTCCTCTCCAACGGGGATAATCTCAAGAACATTTTCCAGGTTTTTTATCTTTGCAAGGTTACTTGTAACTTTTTGTGACTTATAAGCCCCATAGTAGAGTTCCATCAGCGTAATAGTCCCTATTTTGATAGAATCGTAAATATGTTTTTTAAGATTCGCTTCCGCTACCGGGTCGCCCTTGAGGATATAGATCACCGCATCCGTATCCAAAAGATACATCAGAATCCTCTCTCTAACTTCTTTAAATTTTTTCTTGCCTTCCTAATTTCGGAAATGATCTCCTTAGGTTTTCGATCATCTCTCCAGGATCCAGACAGGTCAAGAAGCACCTGCCCCGGGCTTTTTGTTCCTCGAATTTTTTGTCTTTTTGCAATATAGTCCCTGACCAGGAAAAGTGTTTGCTGGCTGACCGAGCGGTTCTCCTCAGCCGCTATCCTTTTCAGCTCATTATACAGTCCATCGTCTATTCCTTTAATTTGTAAATTTGCCATATTTCTCCCCTTCATTTGGTTTTCATGAAATTATACTCTATATGCATGAATAAGTCAATTTCTTCATCTTAAGGGTTTTTGGACAGCCTCAGTGTCCCTGATTTTTGGCCTTTGAGGGATGAATTTATCCCATCCAGTCGCTTTCTGGCATCCGGGGCGTTACTGAAAATAAAATCGAGTCACCCTTCTCTTTCCCGCACTTTCTTATTTCGCAGACTTTGCAGTAATTGAAAAGACACCCTCCAATAGATTGACATCCATCACAATTAATATCTTCAGGTTTGACCTCCGCTTTAAATAGCCTGGACCACTCTTGAGCAACTTCAGCTCTTTTTTGATCATCGTTCTCTTTCGTTGCTAAGAATGCCCCACATTCATGACAGCCCAACCCACAAAATGCAAATATTTCATTCAAATCCGTTCTCCTATACTTTATTATGAGACCTAATCTCGAAATTCCAAAGTGTATAATTTAGGTCTGACCCCATTTCTGAATCACTCAGGGTCACATCTTCAGATGTCATAAAAAATCTCAATATCATTAAATTGGTGCCTCCGGGACCTCTCCGATTCTTCTCAGCTTCTCTTCAGTGCACAGAATATACCACGGGTGGGGTTATGTCAACAATAAATACCGCAAGGCGTAAGTCGTGAGGCGCAAGGGGTAAAGGGAAACTCAAAGACCATAATGCGTAGAAGGGTATGGGGCAGGCCGTGGTTCTAAGACCTTAAGGCGTGAGGGGTAAGTGGGCCAATCTTAAAAAATGTTTCCGTGTCCGTTGTCCGTGTCCGACACTTCATAAAAAACAGAGGGCATAGGGCATAGCGCCAAGCGTAAATCGTGAACTGTGAGTTATGAGGGAGGAGTCAGCCGTTTACCATCAGTGTTTGATTGGTGGAGGAAGATGAAATTTCAGGTCCGAAATTGGGTAGTGTTTTCTGTTATAAGTAACAAGGATTAAGTCATGCAATATACAAGTGCTGGCGATAATGGCATCTGGTAGATCCATTGTTACACCTTTCGCCTTATACTCACGAATCAATTGGGCAGCCATTTTTGCAATATCCATATTCACATCAAAGACCTTCAAACTCTCCAAAAAACGATTGGTTTTCCCCTCCTCGTCTTTTGTCTTTACCCCCAACTGAACTTCCAGAACCGAGATTGTAGAACAGGCAGGTAACCCGTACCTCTGAAGGTCTTTCAGCATTTCGGTAATCTCTCTTCGTCCTCTCAGGTGCCAAATAATAATATCTGAATCTAAAAGGTATTTACTCATTTTTCGATCCTTTTTATTCTCTTCCGATAAGAGCTCCTTTTTCCTCTCAAATATCGTTCCATATCCTGCGCGGTTCTCAATTCAGCATGATGCTTGTCGGTCCATGCGCCTTCGGTTTCATCCAGGGTTTTTAAAAACCGCTCCCTTTCTAATTTTTCCTGAGTCGCTTTAACAATGAAAAGGCTTCTTTTCCTCTTCCCGGCAATTTGATCGACCTCCTCCAGAATGCTCTGTGGGAAAACAAGATGAGCTTTTGTCTTCATAGGAATTCTCCTTATATGGAACTAATTCGGTACATATAAAGTATACCCTTTTGTGGCACTTTGTCAAGCAAAGAGAATAAATCAAGTACCAACTCTACATAAAAAATCAACTTCATACTCCTTTGCCACTAAGCTACTCATAAATCTCCAGAAGAAGCTCCAGGATTTTCTGCTCGCTTACGGAGGTGGGATCGGTGGCCATATTCACTGCATCCCGGGAGGCATAAAAGGCAATCTTCTTCAAATCTTCTTTTGGAATACCGAGAGCCTTCAGGCTAATGGGTATATCAAGCTTCCGATAGAACTTAAGCAGGCCTTCCTCCAGATCATTGGAGCGATTGAGTAGTTGCGCCATATCGATAAACTGTTCTTTACAAGTCTCTTTATTGGCCTTAACAAAACAGAGAAGCCCGTAGATGGCTGCCCGGCCGTGCGGCAAATGGTAATGAGCGCCAAGAACATGGGTAATGGCATGTCCAATACCTAATCCCTTCAGAAAGGCAATGCCGCCGCAGATGGCAGCCATGCACATATCGGTCCGTGCAGTGATATCATTCCCGTTCTTATAGGCCCGAGGGAGGCTTCGTCCAATCAACTTCACCCCGTAGACAGCCATAGCCTCAAAATAGGGGTGATAGGGGATTGCCAAAGAAACGTACCCCTCAATGCAGTGAGCCATGGCATCGATTCCTGATTCGACTGTGAGGCTGGCCGGCATCGTCTTACAATAGATGGGATCGATCACAGCCAATCTGGGAATTAAATGATTGCTCATTAACATAAATTTTAGGTCTCGCTCCTTATCGGTTATCACAGCATAAGGATTCACCTCGCTTCCTGTCCCTGAGGTTGTGGGGATGCAGATGATCGGAGGGAGAGGAGGCTTAATCTTTGCAGTTCCACCCACAATGCTCTCATATTCTCTCATCTCACCGGCGTGCGTCACCCTAAGCCCAACCGCTTTTGCAGTATCCATCGAGCTCCCGCCACCGAGGCCCACGATTCCATCACAACCATTATCTGTATAGATCTTCCCAGCCCTCTCAATGAGTTCAATGGGAGGATCAGGCTCTACATCTGAGAAGATAACCGTCGATATACCACTCGACTCCAGAATCTTCCGAACCTCATCAGCCCTTCCCATCGAGAACATCACAGGATCAGTTGTCAGGAATACCTTCTTTATTTTCAGTTGCCGTATCCGCTCGCCCATATTCTCGACAACACCGGCGCCAAACATCATATCTGGCAGCGGGGGTATGCGGACCTCCCAGACCTTTTCCTTTTCCTGATACGAATCCAATCCCTTCCATATGTTCTTTATCTCTCCGTCATCAACATCAAAAACCTGACCCGTTGGAGTAATTGTTTCCTCACGAACAAAGGCCGCACCTTTGGAATCCATTTTACTGAACTCTGACTTTTCATTGAAAGCGAGTTGGCCTCGAAGGGTCTGTTTGCCAATCTCCATGATATCCTTAGGAATCAGCCGGAGCCCATATCTGGCATTCATGAGATCTGCAAAAAATTGATAAATCGATGCGCGGTCTCCGGGAACAGAATTCAAACAGTAGCCGAAGGCATCACAAGTGGCCGCCTGAATCTGGGATTTAAGCGAATTTTCAGCCTGTTTATCCCTGTTCCTTGGTATCCGGTATGTCAGACCTGCCGTATGATCCGCTCCCATGGGACTCGTGAAATAGGTAACGCCGGTTCCCTTTACCGATCTGGGATCATGGCCGGGTATTGCCTGCCCTTTATAAGCAGGGATGCGGCTTATGTTTAAATATTGGGCGGTGGCTACCACACCGTTACCTAAGGCAAGACCAAGCGGCGTTTCCTTTTCAATTTCCTCTAAAACTCGCGCAGCGGACTGCCAATCCCCAAATGACATTCTTCCGGCATCAGCAGCGAGACCAAGACTGCTTCCTGTTTCTATGGCATCGACACCAAGGTCGTCACACATAAATTTGAGCCTTGCAATGGCATCAGGATCGGTAATTCCCAGATTGGTTCCCAGCATGGCGATCGTTTCATATTCATAGGCAGTACAGAGTCGTTTTCCATCTTTATCAGGATAGATAATTGAACACTGGACAACGCAGCCGGGCATGCAGCCATGCATCTTACCGCCGCGTTCAAAGAGAATCTTCTGTATGCTGTCACCGCTTACTGCGATGAAGTTCGCAGGTCTTCCCGAACGGTAATTATTCGATGGCAGGGTTCCTTGGTTGGCGGAATTGGAAATGGCAAATGGAGTGCCGAATCGTGAAAACAGACTGCAGCGGATATCATGTTTGAGGGTATACACCCATGATTTTACGATCTTCCGAAATTCCTCCGGATTGGCAATGTCAACTTGTCCAGCTTGAGCGGGATCAATAATAATAGCCTTGAGTCCCTTCGATCCCATCACTGCACCGAGTCCACCCCTTGCGGC
>PEUO01000004.1:0-1954 GCA_002780715.1 Deltaproteobacteria bacterium CG03_land_8_20_14_0_80_45_14 | reverse complement strand
GTGATGTTGAGATTGTGAGGGAAGATTAGAAGATGCTTCAGAAAGGTATCTGAGGGGCTTCGTTTGGTTGATAAGGCATTGTTTTAGCATAGGACGAGAGGGGGGGGAGTCATGGAATAAAAAATAATGGCTCTAAAGCCAGTAAAAATTGTTTCTATCTTATTGATATTATTGCACTATTTTGATTTACCGATTTGACAAGTCCCCCCTTTTATGCGTATCCTGTGGTTATGCTGACACGGGAGCAAATGCAGAACACCCTGATCGAACGACTCTTCTGGCACACCGCAGAACGGAACGACGCAAAGGTCGCTGACCATCTCTTTAATCATAAGGAGATGGACACCGTTTACACGCTGGACGAAGCGACACTGTTTGATTTTTTCTTTCACTATTTGCGCGAGATCGATGTTTTTCCTCTTTTGGAGAACCTCGATCCTCAGACTCAGCAGCGAGAGAACATCCCATTTCTTCAGTTTGTCCTGATCTATCTGATGAAAGTGATCGGATCGATTCCGAAGATGGAGCCAGTTTGGGAGCTTCTTTTGACTGATGAACTGCTAATGGGTCTTTGTGGTTTTAACGCTTATCAGGTGAAGAACGGGAGTTGCGAGCGGGGGATTAAGTTACGGACGTCGCCCATGCCGGAGGTGAGGGGAGCGATCTGTGTGGACACGCTGGCCAACCAGATTACGGAGATCACGCCTCGGAGGATCGAGCGCTTCTTTAACCGATGTATTGAACAATTAGCTCGAGCCCATGTGTTTCCCAAATATATCCATGGGGCCTGTGATACGACGCTTTATGAGACGACGGATCAGTTTGAGGGGTGTGGTTTGGTTCTGCGAGAGCGGAAGGTGAAGGCCCGGGGTTATCGTAAGGCAGGGGAACTCAAGGAGGTTAAGGTTTTGCTCTATGGGTGGAAGATCTGGGCAATCTATGAGCTTCAGACAGGGATTCCCTTAGCGATTAAGATAGACACGATAGAGAAGCCAGATAATCTGCACGTTCTCGCGGTATTAGAGCAGGCCAAGGAGAATGTGAAGCAGAGCAGTGTGATCCGTTCACTGGTGGTGGATCGAGCCTTTTTGGACGGGAAGAGCTTATATGCCATCGATCAGCAAGGGATTGAATTTGTCATTCCTTTAAAGAGCAACATGGAGGCGACCCGGGATGCCCGGTCGCTTGCCTTGGAGGCTCCTTGCTCGATGGAGGGCACGCGGGAAGTGACGGTGACTCATGGTTATGGGAAGAACAAATTTAGCGAAAAGGTCGTTACCACTTTAGTGGGGGTGCCGGGGCTTTTGAGCTGTGATTGGTTTAACCCCGAGGGTTCTGAGGCCAATACGACTAAGAAAGATTATGAGCCTATCCCTCTGAATGCTGTGGTGGTGAAGACCTGGGACAATCAAACGCCCCCGGTAGATAAACAGGTGGTCTTTGTGACCAATCGAGAGGTGAAAGATCCGTTTGTCGCTTTTGACCGTTATGATGATCGCAGTCTGATGGAAAATAATCTCTTTCGTGAGACGAAACAGGACTGGCATCTGGAGGATCCTCCCCAGAAGACGAGGGAGGGAGTCTTTGTGCAGGTCTATATGGTGATGGCCATGAAGGCTCTGACGAAAGCCTTTTTGATGTGGCAGGAAGAACAAGCCCGTCTTGATGCGTTAGGCCAGGAGACCACCTGGGAGATGTATCGTCGGAAACTCAAAATGCTCAATCGCAATAAGCTGATCGTTTTCATTGAGTGCTACTTTGGGATCTTTCTTTCTCATGAAGTGATTATGCTCGTCGATGTCCCCGTCCATAAGACTGCCAAGGAACTCGGGGTCACCCGTTCTTCGATTTACACCAAATACACAGGACTCTCTCCTCCCTGATTCATCCATATACCTGCGGCGCATTTATTTGTGGCACCATAACTATCTTTGATCCTTATATCGGAGTTCCA
>PEUO01000082.1:7390-11247 GCA_002780715.1 Deltaproteobacteria bacterium CG03_land_8_20_14_0_80_45_14 | reverse complement strand
CTTTCCAAGGAGAGGAAGCATTTTTACCAACTCAGGTCCTTTTGTTTTTCCGGTGACCGCTGCCCGAAGGGGAGCATAGAGGTCTTTCCCTTTCCTCCCTGTCTTTTTTCCCAATTGATTGAGCAGGGAGGTCTGCTCCTCTGATGTGATTTCTGATGAATCCTCCCATACGCTGATAATGGAACGAAGGGTCTCCCGGGTTTTGGGATCCAAAAGTATGGTTTTAGCGCCGTCCTCAAAAAAGAATTTTTCATCGAAGAAGATACCCAGATATTCCTCCACCTGCGAAAGGACGACTAAATTTTCTTTTAAAACCTCCGAAATTTGATTAAGCCATCGATGATCGATTTGATCGATTTGTATACCAGCCTTTTGGAGGTAAGGGATCAAAATTTGGGAAAGTTGTTCTTCCTCTTTCTCCCGGATGTAAAAACTGTTCAGCCACTCCAATTTTTTACGGTTGTAAATGGGAGCGCTTCTTGAAATGTCTTGGATTGAAAATTCCTCTACCATTCTTTCTAATGGGAGGGTTTCTTGCCCAGACCGAGATGCCCAGCCCAAAATAACGAGGTAATTCTGAAGGGCTTCTGGTAAAAAGCCTTCATCTCGATATTGGGAAACGGCCGTAGCGCCGTGGCGCTTGCTCAATGGAGATCGGTCCGGACCAAGGATCAGCGGGTGATGAGCAAAGGCAGGAGGTTGCCAGGATAAGGCCTGATAAAGGAGGAGCTGTCGGGGCGTATTGGAGAGATGGTCTTCCCCTCGGATGACATGAGTGATATGCATCAAATGGTCATCAATGACACAGGCAAAATTATAGGCGGCCATCCCATCTGAACGGACGATAATGAAATCGCCAATTCCAGCAGAATCGAAATTCATCTCTCCATGGATGAGGTCTTCAAAGAGGACCGACCCTCCTCCCACACGAAATCGGAGGACGGGGTGAAGGCCAGACGATTCCATTTTCGCAATCTCCCCTTCAGAGAGGGAACGGCAACGCCCGTCATATCGGGGCATCGTTCCCTTGGAGAGTTGTTCTTTTCTAAGTTTCTCGAGTCTTTCTTTGGAGCAAAAACACTTATAACCCCTTCCTTCTTGAAATAGTCGATCGGCAAATTCACGATAGATGGATGAGCGTTGAGATTGACGATAAGGACCCTCTGGTCCATTTCGGTCAGGGCCTTCTTCCCAGGAAATCCCCAGCCATCTGAGATCTTCTATGATCCGATCAATGGAGGAATCAGTGGATCTCTCTAAATCAGTATCTTCAATCCGAAGGACAAATGTTCCTTGATGGCGTTTGGCAAAGAGAAAATTGAAAAGAGCAGTCCGAGCGTTTCCGATATGGAGAAGCCCGGTAGGGGCAGGAGCAAAGCGAACCCGAACATTTGAAATCATTGGAGACCTTTAGATGAATCGCAGAGGGCATAGCGCATAGCGCAAAGGGTTGACATTAAGATTTCGACACGATGCTCTATGCGCTCTGCTCTATGCTGTCATTGATTTTAATTTGTTACTTATTTCGTCCACCAGGGCCACGGCATAAGCGGCAATTCCCTCTTCTCTGCCTGTAAATCCCAATCCTTCAGTCGTGGTGGCTTTTACATTCACCCTTTCCGTCTCAATCTCCAGGACATCCGAAATCTCTTTCACCATCCTGGGGATGATATCTGAGAGCTTTGGTTTCTGGGCTACGATAGTGGCATCAATATTAAGAGGGTGAAACCCTTTCTCCCTCACCTTGGTTAGCACATTTTTTAAAAGAATCGTGCTCTTGATATCCCGGTATTGTGGATCGGTATCTGGGAAATGTCTTCCGATGTCTCCCTCTGCGACGGCTCCCAGCAAGGCATCACAGATAGCGTGGATAAGGACATCGGCATCCGAATGCCCCATCAGCCCAAATAGGTAAGGGATTTTTATCCCTCCCAAGATCAATGGTCGGCCTGAAACAAAAGAATGGACGTCATATCCAAAACCCACTCTCATCTATTTTTTGCCCCTCCTGCTGGATCTTCTTTGGTAAGGGAATTCATCTTGGCAAATAGATTGGCCCATAACAGGTCTTCAGGGGTGGTTACTTTGATGTTCGTGTAGGATCCCGGAAGGATATGGACCTTCACCCCTAAACGTTCGACGAGAGAGGCGTCGTCCGTTCCAATAAACCCATCTTCTGTCGCCCGGCAGTAAGCTTCTTTGATGATATTGACCTGAAAGGTTTGCGGGGTCTGGACCTGCCAAAGGGATTCCCGATCCAATGTTTTAAGAACTGTTCCATCTGGATTGGACATCTTAATCGTATCCTTCACCGGCATAGCTAATACCACAGCTCCATATCTTACAGCAGAGTGAATTGAATCTTCGATCATGCCTTGGGTGACGAAAGGCCGGACTCCGTCATGAATCACTACAATGTCTGCATCCTTTGGAAGGGCGTTAATTCCATTCTTTACAGACTCCTGCCTTCGCTTTCCACCTGGGATGATCTGGGAGACCTTTTGGAATTTATATTTTTCAATGACTTCTTTCAAGCAGTAATCCATATCCTCCTGGCCAACTACCAGGAGGATGGAACGGATCAGAGGACAGGTTTCGAATTTATCCAGGGTATGGGCGAGGATAGATTTTTCCCCCAGGAAGTGGAACTGTTTCTTCCTCCCTTCCATGAAGCGGTGTCCCTTTCCAGCGGAGACGATCACTGCAATGGCTTTCATCGTCCAATAGATAAAATATGGAAAAACGGAATAGCTCAATAATGAATTATGAGTTTAGAATTTGAATTCATAATTCATAACTCTTAATTCTAAATTCTATTATTCAAAAAAGAACTAAAATTCACTGTCCAGAGGGTAATAATAATCCTTCCCCTTGGTTTCGATTTGCCTCCTCCTTAAGACGAGCAAAGATCATCCTCCCCGCAGGGGTTTGGAGAACGCTGGTGACAATGACATCAATCGTCTTGCCCATCTGTCTCCTTCCATTGTCGACCACAATCATCGTCCCGTCATCCAGATAGGCCACCCCCTGTCCCATTTCTTTTCCTTCTTTGAGGATTTTGACATTAATCTCTTCTCCGGGGAGGACCACCGGTTTTAGAGAATTAGTTAATTCATTGATGTTCAACACCTCGATCCCCTGGAGCTCTGCCACTTTATTGAGGTTGGAATCATTGGTGATGATCTTCCCACGAACCTCTTTAGCCAATTCAATCAATTTTGAATCGACCTCTTTGACGGTAGGATAATCCGTGTCCACAATACGAACATCCACACTGGCCTGTTTTTGGATGTGATGAAGAACTTCCAAACCCCTTTTGCCCCGCGTCCGTTTGATGGAATCTGAGGAGTCGGCAATGTGTTGGAGTTCATTCAAAACGAATTGCGGAATGATTAGCGTTCCCTCCAGAAAACCAGTTTCTGTGATGTCGGCGATGCGACCATCAATGATTACACTGGTATCCAAAATCTTCGCATTCTCACTTGGAGGAGCGTTTTTCGAGAAGAGTTTCCAACCGGGCAGGTGAATTTCTTCTCCCTTCTTGAAACCGATTCGCAGACCGATATATCCACAAACCCCATAGAGTACACCTAAGAGGGGAAGAATGGTTTGTTGATGGTTATATAGATTGGAGAAAAAGACGTTAGAGAGGAGATTGGCCGCCATGATGCCGAGGATCAATCCGGTGAAGCTTCCTAAAAGATTTTTTAAAGGGATTTTTCTCAATCCTATCTCGATGAGAAGGGTCAAGGCTGCGAGGAAAAGTCCACCGATGAGTCCCAAGAAAGGAATCGGTGGAGAGGAAGAAATTCCTTGGGTTAAAGTATACCCGCTGATTCCGCAAATAAGGAATAATA
>PEUO01000082.1:4329-7336 GCA_002780715.1 Deltaproteobacteria bacterium CG03_land_8_20_14_0_80_45_14 | reverse complement strand
ATATCAGAAAACATTTCAATTAAAACTAATTGGTCATGTCCGCTTGGCCTCCCACGAACCATGAAAATTCCTAATCCCCCCTCGCCCCCCTTTAGCAAAGGGGGGTTGGGGGGGATTTGAAAGTTATTTTCTAAGTAATGATAGGGATTTTGAAGAGGTCATGATCCAAAGATCGAATTGATCTCCCTCAAAATATCCGTCTCTTTTACATCCCGGGCAACAGCCAGCTCCTTGACCAGGAGATTTTTGGCCGTATCCATAATTTTCCTCTCACCGAAGGAAAGTTCTTTCTCTGCCTTCAGAAGGTGGAGGTCTCGAAGCACTTCAGCAATGCCATAGATGGACCCGGTGTTGATTTTTTCCATATACTCGCGATATCTCCGATTCCAGGTCTGATTATCGATGGTGACGTCCCGGTCCTTCAGGATCCCGATGACCTTTCGGACGTCAATTTTTCGAATGACCCCCCTCAACTTGGCCGCCTCCACATTATCCCTGGGAATCATAATGGTCATCCCGTTTTCTAAAATTCGGAGGATGAAAAAGATCTGCTCTCTACCAGAGATCCGCTTGGACTCAATGGCTTCAATAACTCCCACTCCATGTCCTGGGTAAACCGCTTTATCACCGATCTGGAACATAATATTTAAACCTCCTTCCTGACAATAAGAAAAAGGGGAATTTCAATCCGGGGATGAACGATGTCATGACAACGGGGAGATACTCCCAAAAAGGACAGTTTTATGGTGGCCAACCTAACTTTTTATTGAGAGAAAAGGAAAGCCATGCGGGAGATTTAGGTCCCTTCCCTTTTGGCCAATTTCAAAATGTCATTTACATCGGGGTTTTTCCCTTGGATCAGCCTGCCTATTGAGGCATCGATTCCAAAGAAGGCTGAAATTTGAATTTTGCCTTTAACCTCTCCTCGTTCTCCAGATCCGCCGGGCCGAAACACTTCCATCACATCTCCCACCTTTAGACCGGTTAATCTTCCGGCATTAATGTAAACTTCTTCGCCTTCTACCTTGGCGATCCGACAAAACCAATCCATGCTGTCAAATTCTCTGGCAAGGGAGCGTCCCAGGTCAGCAATGGCGAGATCGATCGCCTTCACTTTGGCCTTCTCTTCGGAAAAGGATCCCTTTTCCTTGGCCGCGATGATGGGATTACTGGCGGATAGGTTTTTAAGAGTTTTACCAGAGAAGGTGTCCACTAACCTCATGTCTATTTTGATAATGGCCGAAGCCGTTCCTTCTTGATCTTTGGTTGTCTTGGTGGTGAAGACATAGGGGCCTGAGAGTTGCCCAGCCACGAGGGCATGAACCCCAAAGACCTCGTTGAGGTATTGGAGGACCTTGGGTGTCTCAAGGTCTTTTAAACCGGTTCCCTTTTTTTCCAGAAATTCTTTGACCATTTGATAGTCTGTAAAGAGGACTTGCAGAGACCTCCGGTTGATTTCTTTCATCAGCTTTTCAGCCACCCAGTCTCCCAACACCTCTTCGCCTTCAGTGGTTCGATCATCAAAATAAGTGATCAAAACTTTTTTCTTTAAACTTGGAAGCGTGGGTTTCGATGGAGATACGATCAGGACCTCTTCCTCTAAAGAAGACGATGGTTTTGGGGAAGCAACGGAGGATTCTTTTTTGACTTCCTCCATCCGAATGGCCGGGGTGGTAAAAGTTTCTCTTTTGGAGAGGTATTCATTAACGGGAACATAAAGGTATTTGGGTTGATCCTTTCCCTCAGAGGCTCTTGGGTTTAAGACTTTGACATATTCTTCCTTGTCAATAATGATCACTTCTTTATCTAACAATTCTTTCATTTTTGCCTTGTGGGGGGGTCCTTTTTTAATCGGAACCCAGGACGGTATGGAGCAGGCAAAAACGAGAAAAAGGGAAAAGATAAGAATAAAAATGAAAGGGCGAGGCTTAGTTTCTCTTAGGTTCATTTTTTCACTTTGAAGCAATACAATAAGTATACATTAAAATTATAGGAAAATCAACCCTAGAATATTCATTTTTTACCACTCTTATCAGAGGAGAAAGGGGTGGCGGATGTTAATAAAACATAAATAAAACAAATGGTTATATATTTTTTGAGGAATATTTATTGAGGATGGGAGAGATAAGTCGTTACTTTTTGCAGATCTTCAGGGGTGTCCACGGATAGTGGTTCGTAATCGACAGGGTTGACTTTTATACGGTAACCGTTTTCTAAAGCCCGAAGTTGTTCGAGTTTCTCAAGTTTTTCCAGAGGGGTGGGCTTCATTTTTGTAAAATGGAGGAGGAATTTCCGGCGAAACACATAGACGCCGATGTGTTTGAACACCCTCTTAGGAAGAGGCCGATTCGTTCCAAAGGGATTGGATTCAAGCCGTCCAATTTTGAGATTCCGGGGAAAGGGGATGGGAGACCGGGAGAAATAAAGAGCAAAATTCTTTTGATCCACCACGACTTTCACAATATGGGGATTGAGCCAATCCCTCACCTGCTCGATCCTGGTCATGAGAGTGGCCATTTGGAGGGACTCGTCGGTGAGGAGAGGGCGTATCGCTTTATCAATGATATTTCCTTTTATTAAAGGCTCGTCTCCCTGGACATTGACGATGATTTCTGACTTGAGTTTCTTTGCAACCTCTGCCACCCTGTCTGTTCCGGTGAAGTGGGTTGGGGAAGTCATGATGGCTTTTCCACCAAAGGATTTAACAGCCTCTATAATTCTTTGATCATCTGTGGCCACGATCACCTCGTCAATCAATTTCGATTGACTTATCCCCTCATAGACATACTGGATCATCGGCTTGCCGAGAATATCGGCAAGGGGTTTCCCCTCAAAACGAGCCGACCCATATCGCGCAGGAATAATGGCTGAAATTTTCATAAAATAGTGCCTGGCGCCCGCCTCTTCTTTGACTCCTTTTTGTCATTCCTGCCCCGTATCGGAGTACGGGGTAAACTCCAGCAGGAATCCAGTCTTTAAAACGAATGAGTAGCCGCACCTGGCTGCG
>PEUO01000082.1:4051-4258 GCA_002780715.1 Deltaproteobacteria bacterium CG03_land_8_20_14_0_80_45_14 | reverse complement strand
ACTTTTAGGCTCAACCCATAATTCTTAATTGTCACCCTTCTGAACTTGGGTCAGGGTCTATAAATTTGCAAGGGGTGTGATGCTGAAGCGAGTTCAGCAAGACATGTATCAGCCATTCGCTCTAAGCTGTTTCTTTTAAAATACAGTTTGCCTTGACAACACAAAATATTCTGCTAACCTTTCACATAAGCAATGAGGAGTGACCGA
>PEUO01000082.1:3789-3949 GCA_002780715.1 Deltaproteobacteria bacterium CG03_land_8_20_14_0_80_45_14 | reverse complement strand
GAAAATAGACATGGGCCTGACCCCGACCTCACCTCTACCGTTGTGCCTGGTTTGTCGATGATCAAAAAATATCTTAAAAGGCTGATCAATATAAATAAGGAAGTCATCCTAATGGAAGTCCTTTCGATAAGGGGACTGATGCAGCTTCTTATGAAAACCC
>PEUO01000082.1:0-3712 GCA_002780715.1 Deltaproteobacteria bacterium CG03_land_8_20_14_0_80_45_14 | reverse complement strand
TATCTTCTCTCTTCCCGGAGGTTCTTTTCTCTTACCTATTCTTGCTGAAGTCCTCGATCGAAGGAAAACCAGAAGGCTGTGACAAAAGAAGATCCGGGGGTACGTTTGATAGGAACCTGTAAATGGTGCCTGACCTTGAAATTTGACAGAGGATTTTATTGAAGTGCGGAGCGAACCTGTGGACGACGTCTTCGATGTTAGCGGAATGTTTCATGACGGCTTCGTCCCCCTCAAAAAAATATTACGGTTTACGGACACGCCTGCGTGCCGAAACATCTTCTGCACGAAGCGTTTCAGCGAAAGTAGGCACTACGGCGTGCAGGCACGTGACACGCCTGCCTGCCCCGCCCTCGGTCGGGACCGGGGCCGGTAGGCAGGGACACGGGCACGTTATGTTCTAGGTAATCTAGTGGAAAAGGTGACCGCTAAGAAAATAGACTTAATGCCCACTAGTAAAAGTCGGAGATAAAGAATGAATGTGCCGATTAATATTTCAATTTCAGCAGAAGCTGTGGCCTGGTATGCTGCAATAGTCTCAACACTAGCGTTGATAATAACCTTCTTAAAATACTGGAGTGAAAGGATCAATGTAGTTGTAAAGTGTAAATCAAACTGGCGAGTTATTGGCGGAGGAAGTATATACGCACCCAACAAAGATTATGTCGTCGTTACGGTAATCAATAAAGGTAAACGTCCTGTTACAATCCAAAATGTTGGATTTGTTTCAAAAAATAAGAAAGACGAAAAAGGAATATTGTCTGATTCATTACTTGGCCCTCGTGAATTAAAAGAAGGGAAATCTACTGACTATCTTATCGAACAAGATTTGGTAGATTTAAAAAAGATAAAGTATTTTGTGGCTTATGACTTAACGGGTAGGGCATATAAAGGTAAACTAAAATAGATGACCAATTTATCAAAAAGAGAGGGTCAGGCCTTGCAATAATACATCTAATCAACAGTAATGTTTTCATTCCTATTGGACCTGACGCAAAAGTATTTTTAAATCTTTCCACTCAATCCTTCAAGAAATTTTGCCAAGCAAAAAAGGATCGGCTGTTCCATTTTCTTCGAAGGAACTCTCTGTGAGACGTGGCTGACTCATTCTCACACGATGTTCATCCTTCCTTTTGGCTTTGAGGACCTTGGAAAATTTTTGTTGAACTTTTCAGAAAAGTAAGGTATCCTTATTGTAAGGAGGTAAGGAAGTATGCTTGCTAAAAAAACATCCAAGAATCAAATTACCTTGCCCAAAACTATCGTCAATGCCTTTCCTGACGTTCAATATTTTGATGTCCGCATCAAAGATGACAAAATCCTTTTGATGCCGGTCAAGATATCGCCCATTGGATCGGGGATTGAAGGTGTGAGAGACAAGATGAGAAGGCTGGGGATTACTGAGAAAGACGTGGGTGAGGCCATCCGGTGGGCAAGAAGGAAAAGCAAGTAAAAAGGGTTGTGCTGGATACGAGCATCTTGATATCCGCTTTGCTCTTCAGAGGGGAACTGTCAAAGATCGTTGGGTTGTGGCAAAAGGGGGGAGTAATCCCTGTTATTTCAAAAGAAACATTCAATGAGTTAAGGACTGTTCTCGGATACCCTAAGTTCTCTCTCACTCAAGAAGAAAGAGACTCCATTATCGAACAGGAGATTCTACCCTATTTCGAGATTGTTGAGGTCGTGAAAGAGGTTAAGGGGATATCCAGAGATCCTGAAGATGATAAGTTTATTTCGTGTGCCATTTCAGCATCTGCAGATTATATTGTGAGTGGTGATAAGGATTTGTTGGATTTGAAACATTACAAATCCACAAAAATCATCAAGGCATCCGATTTTCTAAAAATGTATAATGAACGAGAGGGTCAGGCCTTGGAGGAAGTCGGGGTCACATCTTCAGATGTCATTAAAATCTAATCAAGGGATGACCCCAATTATTTGTGTTATGGCAAAAGATACGGATGCAAATTTATATTTTTATGGACATCCCCTTCTTGTTATTATGTAAACTGTTTCTTGTTCTTGGTAATAGAAACGGGTCTGACTCAATTGAGACAGACCCGTTTTTTTGATGGCTGGGGGACGAGGAGTTGAACCTCGATTCACGGAGTCAGAGTCCGTTGTCCTACCATTGAACGATCCCCCAATTTCAAAATCACGCAAAGCGCTAAGCGCAAGGCGTAAAGGGTTCCAAACCATAATAGCACTACAGCATTAAACGTTCAACCTTTGCGCTTTATTCTTGACGCCTAACTTTTTCCTTTAGGATATTCACCAGATTGGGAATCGGGATTTCTTCTTGGAATTTGGTTTCCATATTTCTCAAAACTGCTTTTCCCTGCTTCAACTCCTCGTCCCCCAGGATGAGAACATATTGGGCCTTGAATTTATCAGCCCTTCGCATCTGACTTTTCAGACTCTTTCCCTCATAGTCTAACTCCGCTCGAATTCCCTGGAGGTGAAGCTGATTGACGATACGGTAAGCCTCTTTAAGAGGCCCTTCTCCCAGAGCAGCAATAAAGAGATACGGAGTTTGGACAAATTCTTTATCCTTTGGCAATAAGGAGACAAGCCTTTCCATTCCAATAGCAAAACCGATTCCTGGAATTTCAAGGCCTCCAATCTCCTGGAAGAGATTGTCATACCGCCCTCCCCCTGTCACAGCATTCTGAGAGCCCAACTGGTAAGAAACCACCTCAAAGGCGGTACGGGTATAATAATCCAACCCCCTCACCATTCTGGGATTTAAAATATAGGTGAGCCCCGCCGTCTCAAGATGTTCCTTTACCTTATCAAAATGTTTCTGACATTCTGGACAGATGAAGTCAGTCACTTTGGGTGCATTGGCAATTGCCTCCTGACAGGTCTCTACCTTGCAGTCAAAGATGCGCAGAGGATTGGTCTGAAGCCTCCTCTGGCAATCTTCGCAGAGCTGAAAAGACTTTTGCGTTAAAAACTTTTTCAGTTCTTCCCGATACCTGGGCCGACAGGCATGACAGCCCAAGGAATTGATTTGAAGTTCAAGCTTCTCGAGCCCTACCCTTTTTAGAAAATGGATGAGCATGACAATAACCTCAGCATCCACCATGGGGTTCTCCACGCCAAATACCTCTGCATCAATCTGGTAGAACTGCCGGTAACGGCCTTTCTGAGGTCTTTCATATCGGAACATCGGCCCGATGCAATAAAGCTTTGCTACGGGATCAAAAGTATAGAGCTGATGCTCTAAATAGGCGCGTGCCATGGAGGCTGTGGCTTCAGGACGAAGGGTCAGGGAGTTGCCACTCCGGTCAGTGAAGGTATACATCTCCTTCTCAACAATGTCGGTGGCTTCTCCAATACCACGGGAGAAAAGTTCTGTTCGTTCAAGGATGGGAATACGAATCTCCGAGAAACCAAACCCCTCGAAGACTTCCCGAGCTGTCTCTTCAACAAACTGCCATTTTCCAATCTCATTTGGAAGGAGGTCATTAAAACCACGAACCGCTTTAATCTCCATAGAACGATTCTCCAATTTTTGTAATTTAGCCCATCCGCCCCAAAAAGTCAAAATCTGGAGGATGTTCACCCCCTGCCCCTGCCTACCGCAGGCCCTGAACCTAACATGGTACGGGCAGGCAGGCTTCCCCTCCCCCATTAGAGACTGTGTCGTAATGGGGACAGGGGACAGAGAGCCAGCTTCGGGAGCTTTAGAATTGCGGTTATTTTAAGGTTA